>DATBKB010000014.1:0-11952 GCA_036556145.1 Candidatus Limnocylindrales bacterium
CACGAGCGCGGCCGGATCAGCCTGTCGATCCGCCGCCTCCAGCCGGATCCGTGGCACTCGACGGTGGCCGATTTCAAGGTCGGCGACGTCATCGACGGAACCGTCACGAAGCTCGTGAACTTCGGCGCCTTCGTGCGCGTCCGCGACGGCCTCGAGGGGCTCATCCACATCAGCGAGCTCTCGCACCAGCGGGTCGCCCATCCTGGCGACGTCGTCCACGAGGGCCAGCAGCTCAAGCTCAAGATCATCTCGCTCGACTCCGAGCGCCATCGCCTCGGCCTCAGCCTCAAGCAGGCCGAGGAGCCGCCGGCCCGACCGGCGCCCGAGCAGCAGCCCGCCGCCCCGCGCGGCGAGCGACGGCCGAGGCCCGAGCGGGGCTACTCGATGGCCGACGCCGTCCAGGAGCCCGAGGGCGGCATCGACAACACGCTCGCGGCGGCGTTCGCCCAGGTCCGCGAGCAGGTTGCCGCGTCCGAGGCGTCCGAAGCGTCGGACGTCGTGGCGACGAGCGACACCGAGGCCACCCCGGGGCCCGAGGCGATCGCCGAGCCCGCCGCTGAGGCGGTCGCCGAGGCCCCCTCGGCCGAGGCATCCAGGACGCCGGAGCCCGAGGCATCGGCGCCGGCCGCTCCCGCTCCGAAGGGCCGTTCCCGCGCAGCTACGACGACGGCCGAATCCGCGGCCGATGGAGCCGCTGCCGACGCGCCTGCGGGCGAGGCGCCGGCCAAACCGAAGGCGTCCCGTTCCCGGTCGAAGGCCGCGGCCGCGGCTGAGTCCGGCGACGGCACGGCGGCGACCGACGCGACCGACGGCGCGACCCCGGCCGAGGCCTCCGAGACGCCCGCGGCAGCCGCCTCGAAGCGGGGCAAGGCGAAGAGCTAGGCCCGTTCGCCGCCCGTTCGGGCGGTCGCGGTTTCCGAATCGCGTTGCAACTGCATCCTGCAGGGCACCGGCCGATAGGATCCAGCGTCCCCGTGGATGCGAATCTCTACCCGGGACGTGGGCTCGAGGTACTCCCCACAACCGGTACGTCCGGCCGGTCAGAGGCCAGCCGAGAGGTCGGTTGCGGAGGGGTTTGGTCGTGCTAGCATGGCCGGGCGGTCGCTCGGCACAGCCGCACCGGAAAGGAACAGGCGTTCGCGCCAGATGGATCGTTTCGACAAGTTCACCGATCGGGCTCGCAAAGTCCTGACGCTCGCGCAGGACGAGGCCCAGCGGTTCAACCACAACTACATCGGCACTGAGCACCTGCTCCTCGGACTCGTCCGCGAAGGCGAGGGTGTCGCCGCGCGCGTTCTCGAGAACATGAACGTCGAGCTGGCGAAGGTCCGGACCGCGGTCGAGTTCATCATCGGTCGGGGCGACCGCCCGGTGGTCGGCGAGGTCGGGCTGACCCCGCGCGCGAAGCGTGTCATCGAGCTCGCGATCGACGAGGCTCGCCGCCTCGGCCACAACTACATCGGCACCGAGCACCTGCTCCTCGGCCTCGTCCGCGAGGGTGAGGGCATCGCCGCCGGCGTCCTCGAGTCGCTCGGCGTCAACCTCGACAAGGTCCGCCACGAGGTCATCCGGGTCCTGTCGCAGTCGTCCTCGGCCGGGCCGACCCAGGAGACGAAGCGCGCCAGCAAGACCCCGACGGTGGACCAGCTCGGCATCAACCTCACGGAGCTGGCACGGTCGGGCAAGCTCGATCCGGTCATCGGCCGGGAGAAGGAGATCGAGCGGGTCATCCAGATCCTGTCGCGCCGTCTGAAGAACAACCCCGCGCTCATCGGCGAGCCCGGCGTCGGCAAGACGGCCATCGCCGAGGGCCTGGCCCACCGGATCGTCAGCGGCGACGTCCCCGAGACGCTCCTCAACAAGCGCGTCCTGACGCTCGACATCGGCTCGCTCGTTGCCGGCACGAAGTACCGCGGCGAGTTCGAGGAGCGCCTCAAGAAGATCATCGAGGAGCTGCGGAACACGAACGACGCCGTCCTCTTCATCGACGAGCTGCACACGCTCGTCGGGGCCGGCGCGGCCGAGGGCGCGATCGACGCGGCGAACATCCTCAAGCCGCCGCTGTCCCGCGGCGAGCTGCAGTGCATCGGCGCCACGACGCTCGACGAGTACCGCAAGTACATCGAGCGCGACGCGGCCCTCGAGCGCCGCTTCCAGCCGGTCATGGTCGAGGAGCCGACGCTCGAGCAGACGATCGAGATCCTGCTCGGCATCCGCGAGCGCTACGAGCAGCACCACAAGGTCGCGATTACCGACGACGCGGTTCGCGCCGCGGCCGACCTGTCGATCCGCTACATCACCGACCGCCACCTGCCCGACAAGGCGATCGACCTCATCGACGAGGCGGGCAGCCGCGTCCGGCTGCGGCACGCCTCCGCGCCACCGGCGCTCCGCGAGGCCCAGAAGGATCTCGAGCGGATCTCGAAGGAGAAGGACGCCGCGATCAACGCGCAGGAATACGAATCGGCGGCGACGCTCCGCGAGTCGGAGGCGACGGCGCGCGAGAAGGTCGAGCAGCTGCGCGGCGAATGGCAGTCGCAGGTCTCGAGCGACCAGCCGACGGTCGACGAGGAGGAGATCGCCCAGGTCGTCGCGATGTGGACGGGCATCCCGGTCACCCGCATCGCCCAGGAAGAGTCGGAGCGGCTGCTCCACATGGAGGACGCGCTCCACAACCGCGTCATCGGTCAGCAGGAGGCGATCGAGATCGTCTCGAAGGCCGTCCGCCGCGCGCGGGCCGGCCTCAAGGACCCGAAGCGGCCGATCGGCTCGTTCATCTTCCTCGGCCCCACGGGCGTCGGGAAGACCGAGCTTGCGAAGGCGCTCGCCGAGTTCATGTTCGGCAGCGAGGACACGCTCATCAAGATCGACATGAGCGAGTTCATGGAGCGCCACAACGTCAGCCGTCTCGTCGGCGCCCCGCCCGGCTACGTCGGCTTCGACGAGGGCGGCCAGCTGACCGAGGCCGTCCGGCGCAAGAGCTACGCGGTCGTGCTCCTCGACGAGGTCGAGAAGGCCCATCCCGAGGTCTTCAACATCCTGCTCCAGATCCTCGAGGACGGGCACCTGACCGATGCGAAGGGCCGCCGCGTCGACTTCCGCAACTGCATCATCATCATGACCTCGAACCTCGGCGCGAAGCAGCTGCAGACGAACGCGACGCTCGGGTTCCGGGCGATGGGCGACACCGACGCGGCGCGGGCGGCGACCTCCTACGAGATCATGAAGGAGAAGGTCACCGCCGAGCTCAAGCAGAGCTTCCGGCCGGAGTTCCTCAACCGCATCGACGCGACGGTCGTCTTCCGGTCGCTGACGGTCGAGGAGATCCGCCAGATCGTCGACCTGATGCTCGCCCGCGTCCGCGACCAGCTCAAGGCGCAGCAGATGACGCTCGAGGTCACCCAGGAGGCGAAGGACCACCTGATCAAGCTGGGCTACGACCCGGCGTACGGAGCGCGGCCGCTCCGCCGAGTGATCCAGAACATGATCGAGGACGTCCTCGCCGAGCATCTCCTGCTCGGGAAGTACGAGTCGGGCACGACGATCGTCGTCGACAAGGATCCCGAGGCCGGCCTCGACATCCGCACCGCCGAGCCGAAGACGCCCGTCGAGGCCGCGCGCTAGAGCGCGCGCCGCTCGGGACGCCGGACGGTGGCGAGAAGCCAGACACGCTTCGTCTGCCAGTCGTGCGGTGACGCCTTCCTCCGCTGGGAGGGCCAGTGCCGGAGCTGCGGCTCGTGGAACAGCCTCGTCGAGACGGTCGTTCGTGAGGCGCCACGCACGGCGCGGCCGGCACCAGCCGCGCTCGCCGGCGGCGCACCCCGCCCCGCCTCGCTCGCCGAGGCCGCCGACGCGCCGCTTCCCCGGCTGAGCTCCGGGATCGGCGAGCTCGACCGCGTCCTCGGCGGCGGCCTGGTCCCGGGCTCGCTGGTGCTCCTCGGCGGTGAGCCGGGGATCGGCAAGTCGACGCTCCTCCTCCAGGCCGCCGCGGCGCTCGCCGGGGCGAACGGCGAGCGGCGGATCCTCTATGCCACGGGCGAGGAGTCGCCGTCACAGGTTCACCTGCGCGCGGATCGCCTCGGCCTGCGGACGACGCCGGCGGCGCGTGCGGTCGATGTCCTCGCCGAGACCGACGTCGGCCGGATCGCCGAGACGGCCCGCGGGCAGCGCCCGGCGGTCGTCGTCGTCGACTCGATCCAGACCGCGACGGTCGACGAGCTCGACGGTCCCGCCGGGAGCGTCGGCCAGGTCCGCGAATCGGCCCTCCGCCTGATGGAGCTCGCGAAGGGCGAGGGGATCGCCGTCCTGCTCGTCGGCCACGTGACGAAGGACGGCTCGATCGCGGGACCCCGAACGCTCGAGCACCTCGTCGACGCGGTCCTGAACCTCGAGGGCGAGCGGTATGCCGCGCTCCGGCTTCTCCGCGCCGCGAAGAACCGCTTCGGCTCGACGGAGGAGGTCGGCGTCTTCGAGATGGGCGAGGCGGGGCTGGCCGAGGTTGCCGATCCGGGACGGGCGTTCCTCGTCGAGCACGAGCGCCCGGCCGCCGGCAGCGTCGTCGCCCCGATCCTCGAGGGCACGCGGCCGATGCTCGTCGAGATCCAGGCGCTCGTGTCCGCGTCGACGTACGGCAATCCGACGCGACGCGCGAGCGGCATCGACGGCAATCGTCTCGCGCTCCTCGTCGCCGTCCTCGGCCGCCGGGCGGGGATCGGGCTCGGCAGCCACGACGTCTACGCGAACGTCGCCGGCGGCCTGTCGGTGGCGGAGCCGGGTCTCGACCTGCCGCTCGCCCTCGCGCTCGCGTCGTCGCTCCGAGACCGCCCGGTCAGGCCCGGCACCGTCGCGATCGGGGAAGTGGGCCTGCTCGGGGAGCTGCGCGCCGTGAGCGGGTTGGTGCGGCGCCTGCGGGAGGCGGCGCGCCTCGGCTTCGAGCGCGCCATCGTGCCCCGCTCGAGCCGGCGGGACGGGCCGCTCCCGGCGGGCATCGAGCTCGTACCGGTCGCGACGCTCCGCGAGGCGATCGACGCCGCCATCGGGCGGCGTCGTGAGGTGGACGACGGCGCCGCGGTGGCCGCGACGGCGGGCGGCGCGGGCGACGGCGAGGCCTGAGCGGCGGCCGATTCCCGATGCTAGGCTGGCGGGCGGGTTCGGCCGACCTCTGCCCGGCTGACCTGACCTCGGCCGGCCGCTCGGCCGCTCCGCGACGACCGGGGGAAGCGTGATCCTCTACATCCGTCTGCTCGGCGCCGCGCTCGGGGGCCTGATCGGCGTCGTCCTCGCCATCTCGCCGTGGCCGCCCGCCAACCGCGGCCTCTTCGACGACGCGCCGAATGCCCCGCTCCTCATCGGCATCTGGGTCGTCGCCTGGATCGTCTTCGGGTACGCCCTCTTCCCGTACCTCACGGTCGTGCCGGCGATGTGGCTCCTGCGCCAGGTCCAGGCGCTGTCGGCCGCGGAGTTCATCACCGCGGTCGTCGGGCTGCTCCTCGGGCTGCTCATGGGGCTGCTGCTCGGGCTGCCGCTGTCGAACCTCGACGAGCCCTGGGGCACCTGGCTGCCGCTGGCCGTCTCGCTGTTTCTCGGCCTGGGAATGGTCGGGCTCACGGTCGCGAAACGCGCCGACCTGCTGATCGCCGCCGAGGCCATCGGGCTCGTCCGCCGGGCGGCCGAGGCTCCGGGCGGCCGCAACCGGAGCGGCGAGCCGCACATCGTCGTCGACACGAGCGCGATCATCGACGGCCGGATCGCGGAGATCGTCGAATCCGGCTTCCTGTACGGCACGCTGCTCGTTCCGAGGTTCGTCCTCGAGGAGCTCCAGCACATCGCCGACAGCTCCGACACGCTGCGCCGCAACCGGGGCCGTCGCGGCCTCGAGATCCTCGCCCGGATGCAGAAGGACTCCCCGACGCCGATCGAGATCGTCGAGGACGACGTCGCGAATGGCGGCGAGGTCGACGCGAAGCTCATCGCCCTCGCCAAAGGCCGGAGCCGGGCGATCCTGACGAACGACTTCAACCTCAACCGCGTCGCGGAGCTCCAGGGGATCCGCGTCCTCAACATCAACTCCCTGGCGAACGCCGTGAAGCCGGCCGTCCTGCCCGGCGAGGAGCTCCGCGTCCGCGTGATCCAGGAGGGCAAGGAGGCGGGCCAGGGGGTCGGGTTCCTCGACGACGGGACGATGATCGTCGTCGAGGGTGGCTCGCGGTTCATCGACCGCGACCTCGACGTGTCCGTCACGCGGGTGCTCCAGACGGTCGCCGGGCGGATGATCTTCGCCCAGCCCCGGCTGGACTAGCGACCTCCGGCCGATGGCTCGCAGGAGCGTCGCCTCGGCCGTCGGTGAGCGCCTGCCGGGCCGCGAGGAGGCTGCCGACCGGGCGCCGATCGCCGATGCGATCGTCGTTGCCGCGGGGACCTCGTCGCGGATGGGCGCCGTCGACAAGCTGGCGGTCGAGATCGGCGGCCGTCCGCTGCTCGCGTGGTCGGTATCGGCGATCGCGGCCGCACCCGAGGTCCGCCGGATCGTCGTCGTCGCCGCTCCGGCGCGCGTGGCGGAGCTGTCGCGCGCCTCGTGGCTGCCGGACAAGGTCGCGGACGTCGTCGGCGGCGGCGGCCGCCGCCAGGAGTCCGTCCACGCCGGCTTCGAGGTCATCCGCGCGGGGCAGGGTGGCGATCCGGTCGTCCTCGTCCACGACGGCGCGCGACCGGCCCTGTCGCCGGAGCTCGTGTCGGCCGTCGTCCGGGCCGCGGCCGAGCACGGCGCAGCGATTCCGGTCCTACCGGTCGCCGAGACGCTGAAACGGATCGACGGCGACGTCGTCAACGAGACCGTGGACCGCTCGGGCCTCGCCACGGCACAGACCCCGCAGGGTGCCCGACGGAGCCTGCTGGCGGAGGCGTTCGAGCGATTCCCCGCCTCGGGGACCGAGACCTGGACCGACGAAGCCGCGCTCCTCGAGGCCTGTAACATCCGCGTCCATGCCATCCCGGGCGAACCCGACAACCTCAAGGTGACCGTCCCGGACGACCTTCGCCGGGTGACGGCGATCCTCGCCCCCGCCCGGACCGGGCGAGCCGGGCTCGGCCATGACAGTCACCCGTTCGGACCGGGGGAGCCGCTCCACCTCGGCGGCGTGGCGATCCCGGGAGCCCCGCGCCTCGCCGGTCACTCCGACGGCGACGTGGTCCTCCATGCGGTCGCCGACGCGCTCCTCGGCGCGGCCGGCCTGGGCGATCTCGGCCGGCTGTTCCCGGCCGACGAGCGGACGCCGCGAGGCATCGCCAGCGCGGAGCTCCTCTCGGACGTGCGCCGCCGCGTCGCCGCCGCCGGTCTCGAAGCGGGCTCGGTCGACGTGACGATCGTCGGCGCTCGACCCCGGCTCGCCGGCCACCTCGACGAGATGCGGGCGCGGATCGCCGAGCTCGTCGGGCTCGACACCGGAGCCGTCAACGTCAAGGCTTCCACCGGCAACCTCGACGGCAACGCGGGCGCCGGTCGCGGGATCGAGGCCCACGCGATCGCCCTCGTTCGCGCCGCCCGGCGTCCGGCATGACGACGCGGCTGCTCGACACGCTGACCGGGTCCGCCCGGGATCTCGAGCCGCTCGAGCCCGGTCACGTCCGCATCTATTCGTGCGGACCGACCGTCTACGGCCCCGCCCACGTCGGGAACTTCCGGTCGTTCCTCTTCGCCGACGTCCTCGTCCGATACCTGCGCTACCGCGGCCTGCGCGTGACGTGGGTCATGAACATCACCGACATCGACGACAAGATCATCCGCGGCGCGGCGGCCGCCGGGACGGGCATCGATGCGCTCGCGGAGCGTTGGCTCGACCGGTTCCTGGCCGACGCGATGGCCCTCCGGATGACGAAGCCGGACGTCCTGCCGCGGGCGACGGAGCACATCGAGCCGATCGTCGCCCTCGTCGAGACCCTCCTCGAGAAGGGCCACGCCTACCGCACCGACGACGGGTCGATCTTCTTCCGGATCGCCTCGTGGCCCGCGTACGGGCGGCTGGCGAGGCTCGATCCCGAGCAGCTCAGGGTGGGGGAGCGGGTCGAGGCCGACGAGTACGCGAAGGACGACGTCCGCGACTTCGCCCTGTGGAAGGGCCCGAAGCCGGGCGAGCCGTCGTGGGACACGCGCATCGGCCCCGGCCGGCCCGGGTGGCACATCGAGTGCTCCGCGATGAGCATGAAACACCTCGGGCCGTCATTCGACATCCACACCGGCGGCGTCGACCTCATCTTTCCCCATCACGAGGACGAGATTGCCCAGAGCGAGGCGGCGACCGGGCGGCCCTTCGTCCGGACGTGGCTCCACTGCGCGCACCTCCAGATGGGCGGGACGAAGATGGCGAAGTCGACCGGCAACATCGCTCGCGTCGGCGACTTGCTGGACTCCGGCGTCTCGGCCCGAGCGCTCCGGTACGCGCTGATCTCGGTCCACTACCGCCAGGCGCTGACGTACGGCGAGGAGTCGCTGTCCGCCGCCGCAGCGGCGGTCGAGCGGCTCGACGCGCTGGTGGCCGCCCTCGCGGCCTACGGCGAGGATCGGGCCGACGACCCGGAGCTGCCGGAGCTGCTCGCCGGCAGCCGCGCCGGGTTCGATGCGGCGCTCGACGACGACCTCAACGTCTCGGCCGCGCTCGCCGCGGTCTTCGACTTCGTCCGCGCCGTCAACCGGCGCATCGACGCGCGCAGCCTCTCGACGGCCGACGCCGAGCGGGTGACGGCGCTGTTGCGGGACCTCGATCGCGTTCTCGGCGTGCTGCCCGAGCCCGCCGACGAGCTCGAGCCGGAGCTGGCCGGCCTTCTGGCCGAGCGCGCCGCGGCGCGGGCCGGTCGCGACTGGGCGGCGTCGGACCGGCTGCGGGATGAGCTGGCGCGGCGGGGCATCGCGGTGGAGGACACCCGGGACGGCCAGCGCTGGCGCCGCGCCGTCGAGGTGCCCCATGGCTGAGCGACCGCGACGCGGACGTCGACGCGATGACGAGGGCCCCGCCGACCGGCCCGGTCGAGGACGGCGCGCCGACGGGCCCGGGCCCGGACAGGGGCGGGGCCCGGAGCGACGAGGGTTCGGCTTCCGGGGCGACGATCGCCCGGACCGTCCGCGGCCGTGGGAGCGCGGCGACCGCGGTGGCGGGCGCGATGCGGGCGGAGGCGATGCGGGCGGTTGGAGCCCACGCGGACCTCGGCGGGGAGATGGACCCCGTGACCGATTCGCCGACCGGGGCGGCGGGCGGCCCTTCGATCGACCGTACGGGCGCCCGCGCGATCGCCAGTTCGACCGATCGTTCGATCGCCAGGGGGACCGACCCTTCGACCGGCCCCGGGACCGCTCGTTCGACCGACCGGCCGACCGGCCGGCCGATCGCCGGTTCGAGCGGCCCTTCGATCGACCCGGGCGGCGGCCCGACGACCGGTTCCCCCCGTCCGACCGACCCCGCCGCGACGTCGGACCGGATCGCCGCGGGCGCTTCGACCGTGGCCGCCCGCCCGACGACCGCCCCCGACCCTGGGATCGACGGCCCGCGGGCCGTCCGTCCGGGCCGCCCGATCGGCGGCCGTGGGACGACCGTTCGCGCCCGCCGCGAGCCCCCGCGCCGGAGGTCGCCGTCGACGGTCTCGTCGGCCCGGACGATGAAGTCCTGGCCGGCCGGCGTCCGGTCGAGGAGGCGTTCCTCGCCGGCCGGGAGGCGCACCGCCTCCTCGTCGTGCCGCAGCGCCGCCAGGCGCTCGAGCGGATCGTGCTCCACGCGACCAACCTGCGGATCCCGATCGTCGAGGTCGAGGGCGGCACGCTCACGGCGCTCGCCGGCTTCGACGGCCACCAGGGCGTGGCCGTGGTCGTGGCCCCGCGGCGCTGGGCGAC
The DNA here is from genome assembly GCA_036556145.1 of Candidatus Limnocylindrales bacterium. Taxonomy (GTDB): domain Bacteria; phylum Chloroflexota; class Limnocylindria; order Limnocylindrales; family CSP1-4; genus JACDAV01. The sequence goes on from DATBKB010000014.1 coordinate 9,878, forward strand.
GCTCGAGGACATCCTCGCCCGCGCCATCGAGCGCGACGAGCCGCCGTTCGTCCTCGCGCTCGACTCCCTCGAGGACCCCCAGAACGTTGGAACGCTCCTGCGCAGCGCCGAGGCGGCCGGTGTCCACGGCGTCGTCTTTCCGACCCACCGCCAGGCCCCGCTCACCCCGGCCGCTGTCAAGGCCTCGGCCGGCGCCGTCGAGCACCTGCTGCTCGCCCCGGTCGACGACCTCGCCGGTGCGCTCGCCGACCTTCGGACCCGCGGCCTGCGCGTGGTGGGCGCCGAGGCCGACGCCCCGCTCGCCGCCCGCCAGGCCGACCTCCGCGGCCCGCTCGCGCTCGTCGTGGGCAGCGAGGGCCAGGGCCTCGGCCCGGCCGTTCGGCGGCGGGTCGACCAGCTCGTCCGGATCCCGCTCTACGGCCGGATCGACTCGCTCAACGCCGCTGTCGCGGGTTCGGTCCTGGCGTTCGAGGCCGTCGCCCAGCGGGACCCCGACGGCCGGCGCGAGCGCCGGGATCGCGACCGCGAGCTGCCGATCCCGCGAACTGCGGGCGCGGCGGAGGAAGCGTCACCGGCGGCCGAGCCTGCGGATGACGTCGAACCCCACGCCGCCGGGCCCGATCCCGACGCTCCGGACGCGGCAGCCCAGCTGAGCGAGGACGGCGCCGCTGATGCCGACCTCCTGCCCGGCGGCCCCACCGCCGGGGCCGACGAGGCGCCCGCCGACACGGCTCCGGAAGGGTCACCAGACGGGATCGGCGAGACCGAATCCGCGGAATCCGCGGCCCCGGCGAGGCGAAAACGAGCCGCCTCGAAGGCCCCGGACGGGCTCGGGCCGCGCGTTCGGCGCAAGACCCCGCGCGCTTGACCCATTCGGGCGCCGAGCCCTATCATTCCCGGGCGCCGAGGGGTCTGCTGCGGTGTGACCCTGCGCCGCGCCGACGTAGCTCAATTGGTAGAGCAGCGGTTTTGTAAACCGCCGGTTCCGGGTTCGAGTCCCGTCGTCGGCTCCAAAGGAACAACGCAGGGCCGGATCCACCCCGGGACCGCAGTCTCGATCCGGGCCCTTCCAACGTGGGTAGGTTGAGCAGGTGGTGAGCTCAGCTGACTGTAGATCAGCCGTCTTCGACTGTGGGGGTTCGATTCCCTCCCTGCCCACCACCAAACGCGATCCAAGGTTCGGGCCCACATAGCTCAGCCGGCAGAGCACTTCCTTGGTAAGGAAGAGGTCATCGGTTCAAGTCCGATTGTGGGCTCCACCCCCGGCGGCTCCTGGGCCCCCCGGAAAACCCCCGTCGCGGCGTCGCGCCGCGCCTGATCAGATGGAGTGAGAACGGTCTCGTGGCCAAGAAGAAGTTCGAGCGAACCAAGCCGCACGTCAACGTCGGCACGATCGGCCACATCGACCACGGCAAGACGTCGCTGACCGCGGCGATCACGAAGTACCTCGCCCTCAAGGGCGATGCGCAGTACCGCGCCTTCGACACGATCGACAACGCCCCGGAGGAGAAGGCCCGCGGGATCACGATCGCGATCGCCCACGTCGAGTACGAGACCGCCAACCGGCACTACGCGCACATCGATTGCCCCGGTCACGCCGACTTCATCAAGAACATGATCACGGGCGCCGCCCAGATGGACGGGGCGATCCTCGTGGTCGCGGCCACGGACGGCCCGATGCCGCAGACGCGGGAGCACATCCTCCTCGCCCGCCAGGTCGAGGTCCCGTACATCGTCGTGTTCCTCAACAAGGTCGATGCCGTGGACGATCCGGAGCTTCTGGACCTGGTGGAGCTGGAGCTGCGCGAGCTGCTCTCCAAGTACGAGTTCCCGGGCGACGAGATCCCGGTCGTGCAGGTGTCGGCGCTGAAGGCGCTCGAGGGCGATCCCGAGTGGACGCCGAAGATCCTCGAGCTCATGGCGGCGGTCGACAGCTACATCCCGGAGCCGGTGCGCGAGATCGACAAGCCGTTCCTGCTTCCGATCGAGGACGTCTTCACGATCACCGGACGCGGCACGGTGGTGACCGGGCGCGTCGAGCAGGGCATCGTCAAGGTCAGCGACGAGGTCGAGAT
>DATBKB010000015.1:0-6380 GCA_036556145.1 Candidatus Limnocylindrales bacterium
GAGCGCGATGCGCGTGCCGCGTGGGAGGTCGTCGACGTCGTCGAGCAGCTCGCCCACCACCTCGTGGCCGGGAACGAACGGCAGCGACACGAGCGGCGAGAAGTAGAAGGAGGACTTGCCGCCGAGCGTCGCCAGATCCGAGCCGCAGATGCCGGACAGATGCGGCCGGACGCGACCCCAGCCGGGCCCGAGCGGCTGCGCGTCCTTGCGGTTGACGAGCCGGACCGGCGCGAGCGGGCCGCTCAGCAGGCCGGGGACCCTGTCGCCGACCGCGCGCGCGGTCAGGTAGCGCGGGGCGGAGCGGTACAGCTCGAGGGCCTGGGTCGTCATCAGTGCATCGCCGGCTTCGGGAATCGCACGCGGGGCATTCCGCCCGCCATCCGCCACTCCTCGATCGGCCAGCGTCGACGCTTGGCAACGCGAAGCAGGGCGGCGTCCGGGCTCACGGCGACCGGGTTGCCGACGGCGCGCAGCAACGCGAGGTCCGAGTGGCTGTCCGCGTAGGCGTACGAGGACTTCAGGTCCGCGCCCTCGAGCTCCGCGTACCGACGCAACCACGCGCCCCGCGCCTCGCCGACGAGGGGCGGCTCGGCGAGATAGCCCGTGTACGCGCCGTCGCGAACCTCGAGCTTGGCGGCGATGACCTCGTCGAACAACGGCGCGAGCGGCCGGACGAACGGTTCGGCCGCCGCCGTGATCATCATCGTGCGATGGCCGGCGGCGCGATGGTCGCGGATGCGCCGGATCGCCGCGGCCGAGACCTTCTGGAGCATGAAGTCCGAGACGACCTCCTCGACGAGCCGGTCGATCCCGGCGGCGTTCGCGCCCTCGTAGCGGCGGAAGAACGTGCGCAGGAACTCGCCCCGGTCCCGTCGGTCGGCCATGAGGTAGGAGGGGATCCGCGAGAACACGCTCGCGAGCTCGTCGGGCCATCGATCCCACGGCAGGTCGGCCATCCTCGACCACACGTAGGACTCGACGACGTTGGAGGGCAGGATCGTCCCCTCCATGTCGAACAGCGCGAGGACGAGGTGCTCCCGCTCGCGGATCCGCACCTGCGGTTTCGTTCGCGCCCCCGACAGCGCACGCAGGCCCGCCGTCACGGCCGGGCAGTGCACGTCCTGGAGGTAGTGGCGCCAGTCGATGGCCGCGGAGTCGAACGGGAAGCGCTTTCGGTCGGCCGCTGACAGGGTGCCGAACAGCTCGACGGTCCGGTCGTCCGTGTAGATGACCTCGGCCTCCGTGTAGGCGCCATACAGGTCCGAGTACCGGCGGACGAACTCGACCCGCCCCTTGTCGCGGTCCACGCGCGTCACGAGGTCGCGCATCGTCTTCGACTTCGGCAGGTGGGTGACGACCCGGTCCGCGAGGTCGACCGCCCGCTCGGCGGTGCGCAGGAGCCGTTCGACGCGCAGGTTGCCGGGGAAGGTCCATTCCGGCACCTTCACCTCACCGCGTCCGGCCTGAGGCAGGGGATCGCGCTCGAAGTACTCCTTCACGTACTCGTACAGGCCCTTGTACTGCAAGGGATTTCGGGCGCCCGATGACACGTGGTAGTAGGCGGGCCGGTCGGGCTCGGGCGGCGCCGCCGCGGCCGCGAGCATCGCGTTCACGACGAAATCCGCCGGGATGATGTCGACGATCCCCTCGGGGATGCCCGGGAACTCGGGGATCGTCCCGCGCCCGTACGCCAGGATGATCGGCTCGGCCATCTTGAACCCCTCGATCCATCCCGGGAACGGGTGCTCGAGCGAGGACTCGATGATCGACGGCCGAACGATCGACAGCGGCGCCCCGCGCTCCATCGCGAGCGTCTCGACGGCTCGCTCCCCCATCGCCTTCGTGAACGTGTAGTTGTCCGGCCATCCGAGCGTCTGGGCCCGGGCCCGCCCGTACTGGACGAGCCGCTTCGTCACCCAGGACTTCCGCCGCTCCTCGGCGTCGTCGGCCACCGACAGCGGCCCGGCTCGGCCGTGCTCGCTCCGAGCCTTCCGCAGGAACGCGTCGAGGATCTCCGGCTTGCGGCTTGCCGCCTCGACATCCTCGCGGGCCCGCAGGGCGAGCTCGGCCTCGGCCTCCCAATCGACCCGGTGATCGAGCGTGGCCTCCGGGATGACGCCCTTGCGCACCCCCGCGACGTACGCGGTCGAGACGTGGACCAGGTGCGGCCGCTCGTTCGTCGCGAGCACCCCCTCGTACAGGCGCTGCGCCCCGATGAGGTTCGTCTGGAAGCCCTCGTCGATCGGCGGGTCGAACGCGACCGTCGCGGCGCAGTGCATGACGATGTCCAGATCCGAGGGCAGCTCCGGCATCTCGCGAGAGAAGTCGCCGTCGATCACGGTGACGCGCTCGTCGAGCATCGACCGGAGACCTTCCAACCCGGCCCGGTCGCGAAGCGTGGTGAACGTCGGCCGGCCCATGAGCGACTCGACGCGGTCCCGGCCCGACGAGCCGAGCTGGGGGCGGACCAGGAGCGTGATCCGGGTCTTCGAGAAGTCGAGCAGGAGCCGCTCGAAGACGGCCTGCCCGAGGAAGCCGGTCACGCCGGTCACCAGGACGTTCTTCCCGGCGAGCCTGCGGGCGAGCGAGGTCGAACGTGACCTCCGCGGGGCCGCGGCATTCTCTACCACGCGGCAGATTATGCCTCTCTACCGCTCGGTAGACAACTCCGGCGACAGCCGTGCGTGGCTAGGCTTGCCCGATGGCGAGCCCGCCGCAGATCGTCCCCGTCCCGCCACCGTGGCGGGCCGTCTTCCAGGGAGCCCGTGGCCGGATGACGGCCGGCCTCCTGCTGCTGGAGGCGCTCGTCGCGATGGAGGCGCTCGTCGTCACGACGATCCTTCCGGCGGTCGAGCGCGACCTCGGGGGCCTGTCGCTGTACGGGTGGTCGTTCGCCGCGCTCACCCTCGCGTCGCTCGCGACCGTGCCCATCGCCGGCCAGTTGACGGACCGGCTCGGACCTCGGCCGGTGCTCGCCGGATCGGTCCTCGTCTACGTGGTCGGGTTGCTCATCGCCGCGTCGGCGCCGTCGATGCTCGTCCTCGTCATGGGGCGGTTCGTGCAGGGCATCGGGAGCGGGGGCCTGTACACGGTGTCGCTCTCGGCGGTGGCGAAAACCTACCCCGGCGACATCCGGCCCCGCGTGATGGCGCTGCTCGCGTCGATGTGGATCCTGCCCGGGCTCCTCGGCCCACCGATCGGCAGCCTGCTCGCCGTGACCGTCGGCTGGCGCTGGGCGTTCCTGGGCCCGATCCCGCTCATCGTGCTCGGGACCCTGCTCGTCATGACCTCGCTCGGGTCGGTCGAGCGCTCGAACGACGGCGAGCGGCTCCCGATCCTGCCGAGCCTGCTGCTCATGCTCGGCACCGGGCTGTTCCTGGCCGGGCTCACGCGGATCACCTGGGCGACGGCGATCCTCCTCCCGCTCGGGCTGGCGATCGGGCTGCCGGCGCTCGTCCGGATCACGCCTCGAGGGACGCTCCTCGCCCGGCCCGGCCTGCCCGCCGCGGCGATCGCCGCGTTCCTGGCATCGGCGGCGTTCCTGGCCGTCGACGCCTACCTCACGCTCATGCTGACGACGGTGCGCGGCCTCTCGCTCGGAGTGGCCGGCTTCGTCATCACGACGGCGAGCATCACGTGGGCGACCGGGAGCTGGTGGGAGTCGCGCAACGTCTCGGTTCGAGGGGCCCGAGCGCTCACGACCCTCGGGGCCCTCATCATCGCCGCGGGCACCGCGCTCGTGGCATCGGGCCTGATCCCCGAGGTTCCGGTCGTGGTCGTCTACGTCGGGTGGGCGCTCGGAGGGCTCGGGATGGGGATCGTCTTCCCGACGATCCCGCTGTCGGTCATGGACGAGGCCGCCGAGGGACGCGAGGCCGGCGAGCTGTCGTCGATGATCCTCATGGACTTCCTCGGCGTCGGGGTCGGCGCCGGCCTCGCGAACGCGAGCGTGGCGCTTTCGGATGCCGGAACGATCTCGCTCGAGGCGGGTCTGGCGGGCGCGTTCGCGATCGGCCTCGTGGCGGCCTGCGCGCTCGCGATCGTCGGTCGGCGGATCCCCGACGCGAGACCGGTCGGCGGATCCCCGACGCGAGACCGATAGACTCGGCCACCTGATGCAGGTCTCCGAGATGCAGCGTGTCCTGCGCGACACCTACATCGAACGCGACACGCAGCGAGGTTCGGACGCGACGTTCCGCTGGCTCACCGAGGAGGTCGGCGAGCTCGCCAAGGCCCTCCGCGGCCGTGACGATGCCGAGCTCGAGCACGAGTTCTCCGACGTGCTCGCCTGGCTCATGTCGCTGGCGAACCTGACGGGTGTCGACCTCGAGCAGGCGATGGGGCGCTACGCGCGCGGGTGCCCACGGTGCGGCTCGTTGCCGTGCGGGTGCCCGTTCGTTCGATGATCGAGATCGTCACGCCGGGCGAGGAGCATCGCGAGCAGGTCTTCGACGTGCTCCGCACCGCGCTGAACCTCGGCAATGCCCACCGCGAGGAGCGCATCGCCTGGCTGCCGATCTCCCGGATGCGCTGCGCCGTGGAGAACGGACGCGTCGTCGCGACGGCCGGCGCTCGCGATTTCCGCCAGCGATTCGGCGGCACCGACATCGGGATGAGCGGCATCTGGGGCGTGGGGACGTTGCCGGAGCACCGCGGCTCGGGGCTCGCGACGAAGGCCGTCACCGCGTTGCTGATCGACGCCCTCGGCACAGGCCAGCCGATCAGCGCGTTGTTCCCGGCGACGATCCGACCGTACCGGCGCCTGGGCTACGAGCTCGCCGGCACGTACACGAAGCACGAGATCGCGCTCGCCGATCTTCCTTCGGTCGAGTCCTCACTCGAGGTCGTCGAGCTCGAGCGCGAGCGCGACCTCGAGGGCGTCCGCGCGTGCTACCGCGCATCGATCCGCGAGCAGACGGGCCCGATCGACTCCGACGAGGAGGACTGGTGGCCCGACCGGATCCTGGGACCGGGATGGTCCGACGACGTTCACCGTGCCATCGTCGCCCGCGGCACGTCGGGAACGATCGAGGCCTATGCCTCGTTCACGCAGTCCGACGCTCCCGAGCTCGAGTTCGGGTACGACATCGAGTGCAAGCAGTTGGTGGCGAGCTCGCGCGAGGGCCTCGAGTCGCTCGTCGCCTACTTCCGCGGCTTTCGCGGGATCGGCGCGTCGCTCCGGTTCCCCGGCCCGCAGACCCATCCGCTCGAGTATCTCGTCGACGACCAGCTGGTCCGCCACGTGTGGACGTTTCGGTGGATGCTGCGACTGCTCGACGTCCCGGCGGCGTTCGAACAGCGCGGGTATCCCCCGGTGTCGGGTGAGACCCTCATCGCCGTCGAAGACGACCTCTTCCCCGACAACCGGGGTCCGTGGCGCATCGTCGCGGACGAGGGGACCGTGAAGGTCGAGCCGGCAGAGGGTGCGACCGTCCGACCGACGTCGATCGGGGCGCTGTCGTCGATGTTCAGCGGGTTCCTCTCGCCGTTCGACGCCGTGCGCCTCGGCGTGCTGGAGCCCGACGCCGCGTCGTTGCTCGCCACGCTCTTCGCGGGCCCGGCGCCGTGGATGCACGACTGGTTCTGACGAACCGACCAGACCGACCCGCGATTTGCCCGCAGTCGTCGTCGTGCTTAGGTTGGTTCCCAGACGAGGCAACGGACGTTGTCGGCCGTGTGTCGGGAGGTGACGCATGGATAGTCGAGGCGGTGGTGGTGGCGGCGGCCACGATCGTGACCAAGGTGGAGGCGGCGGTCACGGCGGTGGTGGTGGCGGCGGCCAAGGCGGCGGTGGCCAGCGCTCAGGCGCCGGCGGAGCCGGAGGTGGCGGCGGCCAAGGCGGTGGTGGTGGAGGCCAGGGCGGCGGTGGCGGCGGCCAGCGCGCAGGCGGCGGCGGAGCCGGAGGTAGCGGCGGCGGTCAAGGCGGCGGCGGTGGCGGTGGCCAGCGCTCCGGAGGCGGCGGTGGTGGAGCCGGTGGCGGCGGCGGTCAAGGCGGCGGCCAGCGCGGCGGCGGTGGCGGAGGCCAGCGCCCCGGAGGCGGCGGCGGTGGAGCCGGAGGCGGCGGTGCTGGCGGGGCCGGAGGCGGCGGCGGCCAAGGCGGCGGTGGCCAGCGCTCAGGCGCCGGCGGGGCCGGAGGCGGCGGGGCCGGAGGCGGCGGGGCCGGAGGCGGCGGGGCCGGAGGCGGCGGAGCCGGAGGCGGTCAAGGCGGCGGTGGTGGTGGTGGCCAGCGCGCCGCGGGCGCCGGTGGAGCCGGAGGTGGCGGCGGTCAAGGCGGCGGCGGCGCTCAGGACCGGGACCGGGACCGAGGCGGCGGCGGTGGTGGCGGAGGTGGCGGCCACGACCGGGACCGCGACGGCGGTGGTCACGCCGGGATGGCCGGT
>DATBKB010000016.1:0-21464 GCA_036556145.1 Candidatus Limnocylindrales bacterium
TCCCGGAAGTGGGTCGCCGAGACCTGCGACGGCCGGCCCAGCTCGATGCGCAAACCGCGGCCGTGCGAGTCGCGCAGCTCGAGCCAGCGAACCCCGGCGCGCCCGCCGTTCTCCTGCGGCCGGATGTACCGCGTCGCGAGATCGGCGACGGCGGACCGCCAGCGCCCGATGCGGCCGCTGCGCTGGCGGTCGGGATACGTCTCGTGCGGTCCCAGGCCGAACCACTCCGCGCGGTCGAGCCCGGCCACGGTCTCGAACAGGGTGCCGACGCGGGCGACGTCGGTGAGCTCCGCGGGGATCTCGGCGGTCTCGTCGATCGCGATCGCCCCGTCGGGCAGGCGTCGGAACGATTGCTCGTGGCGCACGGTGATGCCCGTCCCGGTGGTGTGACTGCTGCGGACCGTCGTGGTGCCTCCGACCCGCTCGATCGAGACGAGCCGGCGGTCAAGCCGGTCGATCCCGGAAGCCGACCACAGCGCGCCCGCGAGGCCGATCCGGTCGTTGTCGGTCGGGGCGCGCCAGAGCGACAGCGTCGGTGGCGAGGCCAGCAGCGGATGCGCGAGCTGTCCGGCGGCGTCGAGCGCGACGGGATCGACGTCGGCGCTGTCCGCCCCTTCGTTCGTGCGGGCTGTTCGGCCCTCGTCGAGCCGGAGCTGGCCCCAGCCGACCTCGAAGCCGGCCGGCGCCCACGGCGCATCGGCGGCCGTCGTGAAGACGACGGTGAGCCAGGCCTCGCCCGGCCCGTCGGGCCGATCGAGCGCGCCCTTCGGCAGGGCGACGGTCGCCCGCCCCGCCGGGGCGACGTCGGGGAGCGCGAGGTCCCCATCGCGGATGACGACGCCGTCGACGGTGACCTGCCACCGCGCGCGCAGCCAGTCCAGGCCCCGGAAGTGACCGCGGTTCTCGACGGTGAGCCGGCCCTTCCGGAGGTCTGCGGTGGAGGCGGAGACGCGCGCCGGCGACGCGATCTGCTTGTGCTCCCAGAGCGCGGGCTTCGGCGTGCGGTCGGGCCAGACGAGACCGTCGATGCAGAAGTTGCCGTCGTTCGGGACGTCGCCGAAGTCGCCGCCGTAGGCCCACCGGCTGCGTCCGTCGGCCATCGACTGCACGAGGCCGTGGTCCCACCACTCCCAGATGAAGCCGCCCTGGAGCCCGGGCGTCGACTCGATCGCGTCCCAGTGCTCGGCGAGCGTCCCGTTGCTGTTGCCCATCGCGTGCGAGTACTCGCACATGATCAGTGGGTGCCGCTGCCGCCCGGACCGGGCGTGGGCGACGATCGAGGCGAGCTGCGGGTACATCGGGCAGGTCAGGTCGCTGATCGCCTGGTCGCTCGTCCAGTCGAAGCGGATCGCGCCCTCGTAGTGGAGCGGCCTCGACGGGTCGTAGCGGCGGAGCCACGCCGCGGCGGCGTCGTGATTCGTCCCGTGGCCCGACTCGTTGCCGAGCGACCACGCCACGATCGACGGGTGGTTCTTGTCGCGCTCGGCCATTCGGGAGACCCGCGTCACCCACTGGTTGAGGTAGCGGGAGTCGTCGCAGACCGTGCTCTGGAAGGCGTGCGACTCGATGTCGGCCTCGTCGATGACGTACATGCCAAGCTCGTCGGTCAGGTCGAGGAACGCCGGGTCGTTCGGGTAGTGCGACGTCCGGACGGCGTTGAACCCGAAGCGCTTCATCTGGACGAGGTCGGCGCGCATCGACTCGACCGACACGACCCGACCCGTCCGCTGATCGAAGTCGTGGCGGTTGACGCCGCGGACGAAGACTCGCGCGCCGTTGACGAGGAGGTCGACGCCGCGGATCTCGACGCGACGGAACCCGACGCGATAGGCCACCTGCTCGACGGTCCGGCCCTCGGGATCGACGAGTCGCACGGTCAATGGGTAGAGGCGAGGCTGCTCGGCGGACCATGGCTCGACCCCGGGCACGGTGAGGCGCCACGAGACGAAGCCCTCGAGCGGCGGCTGGAGGCGCCGCGACAGGTCGGCCCAGTCGTCGGCGTCGCCGCCCACCGCCTCGTCGCCGCCGACGATGTGGCGCGTCATGAGGTCCGCCTCCGCGCCGCGCCAGAACCACTCGAGCCGGCTCGTCGCGGGCGCCTCCGCCCGGACCTCGACGGGCGGTTCGGAGCCCAACCTCGCCTCGACGCTCCAGCCGGGCGCCGGCTCGAGGCCGCCGAAGTCGACCTGGACGCGAAGGTCGAGCGTCCCGGTCCGGAGATCCTCGTCGAGCCCGCCGATCGCGCGGACGTCGCCGAGATGGACGGGCTCCGTCGCGTACAGCCACACCGAGCGGGAGATCCCGCCGTGGCGCCACTGGTCCTGGTCCTCGACGTAGGACGCGTCGGACCATTTCACGACCTTGAGCGTCAGCGTGTTCTCGCCGGGCCGGACGACGCCGGTGACGTCGAACTCGGCGGCGAGATGCGAGTCCTTGCTGACGCCGACCTCCTCGCCGTTGAGCGTCACGACGAGGACGGTCTCGGCGGCACCGACGTGGAGGACGATCCGCCGGCCGGTCCAGCGGGGGGGCAGGTCGAACGACCGCTCGTAGATGCCCGTGGGATTGTCGGCGGGGACCGTGGGCGGGCGTCCGGCGAACGGCATCTGGACGTTCGTGTACTGCGGCCGGTCGCCGTAGTCGCCCACCGTCCACAGGCCGGGGACCTCGATCTCGCGCCACCGGCCGGCGGGTTCGGCGTCGGGGTGCGGCAACAGCTCGAAGCGCCACGTGCCGTCGAGGTCGAGGCGATCCTCATGGGGAACGCTGTGCATCGGCAGGCGGCCGATGGCGACGAGCTCCGGGACCTCCCACGGACGGGGCGCCCGCGTGACCGGCGCTGAGGCGATCACTTCCGCTTCGGCGCGGTCGCCGCAGCGACCGCAACCCGCGCGGGCTCACCCGCGCGGGCGTCCTGCCACCGATTCGCCGGCGCATAACCGAGCAGCTCGCGCGCCTTGTCGATCGCCAGCAACGTCTCGCGGCCGTTGACCGGCCGCCGGAGGGGCACGGACGGGAACACCTCGGCCATGAGGCCGGCGCTGTCGCGCGTCATCACCGTGTCGTCCGCCGCCACGATGCAGATCTCGGAGCCCCGGACGTCGCGCTCGAGGCCGCCGCGGATTGCGGCCGCGACATCGCGCGCGTCGACGTACCCCCACAGGTTCCACTTGCGGACCTGTGGATCGTCCTGCCACGTCGGGAACCGGGCGTAGTCGTGCGGCTCCATGATGTTCGAGATCCGCAGCCCGACGAACGGGATGCCGGTGCGCCGCGCGAACTGCTCGGCCATCGTCTCGCCGACGAGCTTCGACAGCGAGTACGACGATTCCGGCCGGGGCGCGATCGTCTCGTCGATCGGGGCGAAGTCCGGCGGCCGGTCGAACGGCAGGCCGAGCACCGTCTCGCTCGACGCCCACACGACGCGTCCCACGCGTGCCGCCTCGGCGGCGGCGAAGACGTTGTACGTCGACATCGCGTTGATCCGGAACGTCTCGCCGGTGGGGCGGAGCTCGGGGGCCGGGATCGCGGCGAGATGGACGACCGCATCGGCGCCGGCCACGAGGTCGTGGGCCTGGCCGAGGTCGGTGAGGTCGGCGACGACGCACTGCCCGTGGGGGCTGCCGTCGTGGACGAGGTCGACGTTGAGAACGTCGTGCCCGTGCTCCCGCAGGTCCCGAACGGTCCAGCGGCCGGCCTTGCCGGAGCCGCCGGTGACGACGATCCGCACCCGGTCCCGCTAGCCCTTCGTCGAGCCGAGCGTGAGCCCGCTGACGAAGTACTTCTGGAGTGCCACGTAGACGAGGATGGTCGGGACGGCGGCGAGGAGTGCGCCCGCCGCAAGGACGTTGAAGTCGGTGACGAACTGGCCCTGCAGGTTGTTGAGTGCCGAGGTGATCGGTCGTCGATCGCCGCTCTTCATCAGCAGGAGAGCCCAGAAGAAGTCGTTGTAGATGAAGGTGAACTCGAGCGTCGCGAGGGCGGCGAGGGCCGGGCGACACAGCGGCAGGATGACCTGCCAGAACGTCCGCAGGACCGATGCGCCGTCGACGAGGGCGGCCTCGGTGATCTCGCGGGTGATGGTCTTCATGTAGTTGCTCAGGACGAAGACGCAGAAGCCCATCTGGAACGCGATGTGGATGAGGACGATGCCGAAGTACTGGTCGTACAGCAGTCCGTTATCGCTCAGGGGCGGTGGTACGGGGAGGAGCAGATACAGGCGGTAGAGCGGGACGATGATCACCTGGGGCGGGAGCAGGTTCCCGGCGGTGAACACCATCAGGCAGAGGAGGTTGAACCGCCAGCTGAAGCGGGACACGGCAAAGGCGATCATCGACGCGATGAGCAACGTGAGGATGACGGCCGGGATCGTCACGACCAGCGCGTTGAAGTAGTGCTGGGGGAAGTTGCCGCGGGTCCAGGCGCTGCCGTAGTTGTCGAAGTTGAGCACTTGCGGCAACGAGATGAAGCCTTCCCGAAGCGTCTCTCCGTAGGGTCGCAGGGAGCTGAAGGTCGCCCACAGGAGAGGAAACAACCAGGTGACCGCCATCAACGTCAGAAAGGCGTACAACGCGATCCGGCGCGGCCGTATTGGGCGCCGGTTCTTCCGGATGGGCGGGGCCGGGACGGTCGCTGCCGTCATCGCCGGTCCTCGCGCATCATCCTGGTGAGGAACGCGAGGATGGGGCCGAGCGAGATCACCAGCAGGACCACGGCGATCGCCGACCCGAAGCCGACTCGGCTCGATTCGCTGATCGCATTGTTCGTGATCAGCGTCGATAGGAGCTCGAGGCCGTTCTTGCCGCCGTTGATGATGTAGGCGATGTCGAAGGCCCGCAGCGCTTCGATCGTCGTCACGACCACGATGACCACGTTGATGGGAGCCATCACCGGGAACACCACGCGGAGGAAGGTCTGTCGTTCGTTCGCGCCGTCGACCTTCGCCGCCTCACGCAGGGCGGGATCGACGCTTTTCAGGCCGGCCAGGTAGAGAACCATGATGTAGCCGACGTGGCGCCAGCTGGTCGCGACGAGGGCCGCCCAGAGGTTGAGGCTGGGGCTTCCGAGCCAGTCGATGAGGTTCTCGTTCGACGTCCGCCCGAGCATGTTGTTGATGAATCCCTGCTCGGGGGCGAACTGGAGCCGCCAGATGATGCCCACCACCGCCAGCGAGAGGACCACCGGCAGGTAGAAGACCGTCTGGTAGAAGCGGGTGCCCCGCAGTTCCCGGTCCAGCAGGACGGCCATGAACATCCCCAACGGCGTGGCGATCAACATCAGCCACGCGAGCCAGATGATGTTGTGCTGCAGGGCGGGCCAGAAGAAGACGTACGAGTTGAACAGCGACTCGTAGTTCTTCAGGCCGATGACGTTCTTCTCGGTGATCCCGCCGATGCCGTTCCAGTTCGTGAACGAGAAGAAGAACGACGCAACGGTCGGCCCCCAGATGAGTGCGAGGTCGAACAGCAGGGGAACGCCGACCATGAGCCCCAGCGTGATCTTGTCGCGGCGAGTCAGGAGGCTGTACCGCCGCCGCCGGCCGACGCCGGGAACGGCGACCCCCGCTCTCCCGACGGATGGGTCGGGAAGAGCGGGGGCGACGGATCGCGGTCCTCGGTCAGCCACGGCTCGACGAGTCTACGCGGCTGACAGGGCGGTTCCGGGAGCGATTCCTAGAGCGTGTCCCAGAAGTCCTGGATCTTCTTCTGGAACGCGGCCAGGTCCTGGTCCGGGTTCTGGATGAAGTCGAGCAGGAACGCCTGCATGCCGTTGGGTCCGGCGAACTCCGGGTTGGTGTCGCGGTCGAGGAACTGCGTGATTCGCTTGGCGTTGCCGATGACCTCGGCGGCCTTCTTCTGGAGCGGCGAGTAGCCGCTCGTGTCGGCGTCCTTCGACGCGGCGATGTTGCTCTTGTCCTGGGTCACCCAGACGACCTGCGTCTCGGGCTGGCCGAGGTATTCGACGAACGCCTTGGCTCCCTCGACGTTCTTCGGAGCCTTGCTGAGCATGAACCCGTCGATCGGGGCATCGAGCGCCTTCTCGGCGTCGAACTGCGTCCCGAAGTCCGGGTACGGGAAGAAGTCGAGATCGTCCAGGTCGGCCTGGCCGGCCGTCTGGAACTGCTGCGAGGTGAACATCCCGTGGAAGTACATCCCCGCTTGCTTCTTGAGGAGCGTCGTCGAGGCATCGGCCCAGAGGCGGCCGGCCGCTCCTGCCTGGTGGAACGGGAGGATCTCCTTCCACTTCTCGAAGACGTCCTTGACCCGCGAGTCGGTCCACTTCTCCTTGCCGGCCATGAGCGCGACGTGGAAGTCGTAGCCGTTCTGGCGGAGGTTGATGATGTCGAACGTGCCCTGGGCGGGCCAGCCTTCCGAGTCGCCGAAGGCGAACGGAATGAGGCCATCGGTCTGCATCTTCGTGCAGAGCGCCTTCAACTCATCGAACGTCTTGGGAATGGTGTAGTTGTTCTCGGCGAAGACGCTCTTCCGGTAGAAGACCGCCCACGGATAGAGGTAGACCGGAACGAAGTACTGCTTGCCGTCGTCGCCGGTCGATCCGACCTTGAACGCCTCGCCGTACTTGCTCTCGAGCCTGGACCAGACGTCGCTGATGTCGTAGGCCAGCCCCTGGGCGGCGAAGAAGCGCATCCGGAATCCGGAGAACCAGGTCCACACGTCGTCGGGCGTGCCCTGCAGGTAGTTCTGGATCGTGTTCTGAAAGGTGCTGTGGTCGACGGTGTTGATCTTCACCGTCATGCCCGTCGTTTCCTCGAACGTGTCGACGATCCCGGCCAGGACGCCCTTCGGGAGCTCGTCGGAGTAGTTCGAGCCGAGGGTCACCTCGCCGCCGGCCGGCGGCTTCGATGTGCCTGGCTGCGACGCGCCGGGCTGGCTCGCGCCCGGCGACGACGATGTCCCGGTCCCCGGTCCGCAGGCCGCGATGATCGTTGGGACGGCGGCCAGGCCGGCGACACCGGCCATCCCGCCGAGGACCTGTCGTCGAGTGAGTGGACGGGCGGTCACGGGCGCTTCGGCCCCGGGGCGCGCCCCTTCGGGGTTGGCCATGAGACCCTCTCTCCTCCTGGTCCCGTCTCCTCGGCGGCCATGCGGCCCTCCTCGTCGGGGAACGGGGACCGGATTGTGGGCCTCGTCCGCGGCAGGTGTCAACGACGTGCGACGAGCGGGAGGTGACGGCGGACGGGCTCCCCGACCGGACCGCTTCCGGGCGCGAGATCGATGACTTCGGGACGCGGTAATCGCGGCCTGGATCGAATCGGCGTCGTCCAGTTCCATGCGAACTCGTCGTCCTCCTGCACACCGATCGGCCAGCCCAATTCCGCCGACGACCGGAACATCATCGTGACGACTTGTGCACCGCGATTCGCAGAAGTCATTGCCAAGAACGCCAACGCAGTACATGCTGCGACGACGACGACGGTAGCGATCAGCTCCACGTCGCGATTCTCGCCCGGCGGTCAACGCGCAGCGACAGACGTCACGGAATTGCGCTCTCCGATGATGCGACTGTCACGCACGTCGGGCACGGTGGGGGGCGAAGGAGGAGTTATGCCTGCGACATCGGAGAAGCAACGCAAGTTCATGGGCGCCGAGCTCGCGCGCAAGCGAGCCGGCAAGAAGACGGAGACCGGGATGAGCGAAGAGAAGCTCGAGGACTTCGCCAGCAAGGGCAAGAGCTCGGGCAGCCGGACGCGAAGCGCCGCGAATCCGCGCAAGACGGCGACGAGCAAGGCGAAGCCCGCGGCCAAGCGCAAGACCTCGAGCACCCGCAAGAGCTCGAGCAGCCGGAGCAAGAGCGCGACCGGCCGCAAGAAGAGCACGACGAGCGGGCGCAAGACGTCGACGCGGAAGAGCACGACCACCCGCGCCAAGAGCTCGACCAAGCGCAAGACGACGCCGAAGCGCAAGACGTCGCGATCGTCGACCCGCAAGAAGTCCTAGCGCGAAGACTTCGAGCGCGCGATGTCGAGGGCCCGGCCGTGAGGCCGGGCCCTTGACTGTCCGGGGCGTCGGCGGCCCCGCGATCAGAGCCGCAGGAGGATCCGCGCGAGCTCGAAGTAGATGATCAGGCCGGTCCCGTCGACGACCGTCGTGATGAACGGCGCCGACACGACGGCCGGATCGAAACCAAGCCGTCGCAGCAGCAACGGCAGCGCGGCGGCGATCGTCGCCGACCAGGCGCAGATCGCGACGATCGTTGCGGCAACGACGAGGCCGATGTCCTGGCCGACGCCGAGCAGCTCGGCCCGCACGAAGCCGGCGAGCGCCATGAACGCGCCGAGGACGAGCCCGACGCGCATCTCCTTGAACACGACCCACGAGATGTCCCGCAACGACACCTCGTTGAGTGCCATCGCGCGGACGATGAGCGTCACCGTCTGGCTACCGATGTTCCCGCCGGTGCCGATGAGGAGCGGGATGAAGAAGCTCAATGCGACGACCGTCGTCAGCTCCTCCTCGAACGCCTGGAGCACCGTGCCGGTGTAGCCGGCAGCGAGGAAGAGCAGCAGCAGCCAGCCGGCGCGCTTGCGAACGAGCAGGGGGACGCTCGACAGGCGGTACGGAATGTTCAGCGGCTGCGAGCCGCCGAGCCGCTCGATGTCCTCGGTCGCCTCCGCCTCGAGGACGTCCGCGATGTCGTCCTCGGTGATGATCCCGAGGAGGTGGTCCGCGGCGTCGACGACCGGGATGGCGACGAGGTTGTGGTCGGTCAGCAGTCGCGCGGCCGTCTCCTGATCGGCGTCCGCGCGGACGCGCACCGTCGTCGGCGCGACGACCTGCGAGACCGGCGTGTCCGCGGGGCTCAGCAGCAGCCGGTAGAGCGACAGCACGCCGACGAGCCGCCGGTCGTGGTCGATGACGTAGACGTAGCTCACGGTCTCCGCCTCGTCCACGAGCCGCCGGATCGCGGCGATCGCCTCCGATGCCCGCGCCTCCGGGTGGACCGCGACGAACTCCGGGGTCATGAGCCCGCCCGCCGTGTCGGGCGCGTACGCGGCGAGCTCGCGGATCTCGGCCGCCTCCTCGGGTGGCATCCGGACGAGGATCTGATCGGCCTCCGGATCCGGAATCTCCTCGACGACGTCGGCCGCGTCGTCCGGGTCCATCTCGGCGAGGAGGGCCGCCGCTTCGGGCTGGCTGAGCGTGCGCAGGATTCTCGCGGCCTCCGGCGGCGAGACCTCCTCGAGGATGCGGGCGACCTCCTCGTCGGGCAGCCACTGGATGAGGACGGCGACCTCGCCCGGGTCGAGGCGGGGAACGAGCTCGGCCCATTCGGCCGGACCGATCCGCTCGGCCAGGCCGACGACGCCTTCGCGCTCGTGGTCGCGGATGAGCTCCTGGATCTCGGTGAGCAGCTGCTCAGTGACGGCGGTGGTCATCGGCGGACTCCTGCGGACTCCGGTTCGGCGCCGCTCCCGGGCACGAAAACGCCACCGCGCCGTCGTCCGGCGGGTGGCGCAGGAACCAGCACGCGCCGCGTACTACTCCGCCGCCGCCTCCGGGCGACCGGTGCCGTCGACCGCGTCCTCGACGCGACGACGTTCGGGACCGTCGCTCACCGTGCCGTCGATCTCCTCGTTCGGGCCCGCGATCCGTCCGGGCCGCGCGGATCGTAGTCGGCCCTGGGAGTCGCGGTCAACGCGACAGCTTCGTCGGCGCGGCGCGGCACGTGCACCGACACGCTCGACCGAGATCGAGCCGACCTGCTCCCGCCTGGGCCTTCGAGTCGCGATCCAGCCCGAAGTCAGTTACGCGACCGCGCTCGCACGGTCGACCGCCCGGGTCTCGACGAGGAGCAGCTCGGCGCCCTGATCGCCGGCCCGCACGTCGAGGGCGGCTTCAGCGGTGACCTTTGCCGCGCCGGCTTCGTCGACGTGTCCCGCGCCCTCGATCTCGACACCGCCGTGGACGACGAAGAGATAGCCCTGGAAGCCGTTCCGGAACCGGTGGTTGAGCGCGTCGCCCGGACCGAGGAGCGTCGCGAAGACCGTAGCGTCCTGGTGGACCGTGACCGCGTCGGCGCTCGTCGGCGCGTCGGGGCCGCCGTACCCCGGGGCCGGGACGAGCACCGGCAACCAGCGTCCGCGCCGGTCGCCATCCGCGAAGCTGCGCTGCTCGACCGACGGCTCGAGGCTCCGTCGGGACGGGATGATCCACATCTGGATGAAGCGCATCGGCTCGACCGGGCTGTGGTTGCCCTCGGAGTGCTCCATGCCCGAGCCGAGCGTCGCCCGCTGCACCGAGCCGGGGGGTAGCACCCCGCCGTTGCCGCGGCTGTCGGCGTGCTCGAACGTGCCCTCGGCGACGTACGTGATGCCCTCGATGTCACGGTGCGGGTGCATCGGCCAGACGGCGCCGGGGAGCAGCGTGTCGTCGTTGAAGACCCGCAGGTCGCCGAACCACGTGTTCTCGGGGTCGACGTAGAAGTCGAAGCTGAAGTGCCAGCGGGCCCGGAACCAGCCGCCGTCGGTGTGGTGGATCGTCGCCCGGGGCCGCAGCGTGATCATCGCCCGGCCATCGTATCGGGATCGGCGCCGGGGGCTTCCCGAGCGGCTCGCCCGTGCCTATAGTCGGCGCGTCCCCGGGGTGCCTCCGTCGGGCGGCCCGGGCGGCGACGCGAGTGGGAGAGGAGGCCAGGTCGCATGGCAGCAGGCGAGCGCGCGCTCTTCACGCGCCAATCCTCGGGGCTGGTTCGCGAGGTCAGCGTCCTCAACGCGCTGTTCTTCAACACCGCCGCGTTCATCGGCGGTGGCCTCGGCTGGTACCCGGTGTTCTACGCGCTCGCGTTCGTCCCGATCGGGACCGGCGCCGGGTTCACCACCTACGGCGTCGCCGCGATCATCGTCGGCGCCTTTTGCGTACTCCTCGCGCTGATCTTCGCGTCCCTCACGAGCGTCATGCCGCGCTCCGGCGGCGACTACGTCTTCACGAGCCGGATCGTGCCCCGGATCGGGCCGTTCCTCGGCTGGCTCGAGAGCTGGACGCTCGCATTCGCCTCGCTCGCGATCATCGCCTTCGAGGTGCCGATCGTCGTCCGCAACCTCCAGATCACCGGGCGGATCGTCGGCATCGGCACCGGCAGCGCGTTCTTCAACGACGCCAACAACTGGTTCACCGAGGCGCCGGGCTACGTGACCGGGGTGCCGGGTTTCATCGCCGCGCTGCTCGTCATCGTCCTCATCGGCGTCATCGTCTTCCAGCCCACTCGGCGCTTCCACCGGATCGTCACCTGGTTGGCCGTCCTCGGGCTCATCGGCGGGATCCTCATGTTCGTCGCGGGCCTCGCGGTCATCACCCCCGAGAAGTTCGCGGCGAACCTGCCGCAGTACGCCAACGGGCTGACCGTCCAGCAGCTCGAGGCGGCGGCCGGCGACACGTTCCTCACGAGCGGGATCAACCTCGACCCCAGCACCTTCGCGTTCGTCGCGGCGATCGTCTTCCTCAACTACATCGGCTTCCAGTACAGCGCCTACATCTCCGGCGAGATCCGGGGCAACGTCCGCCGCGGGATCCTCGTGGCGGTCCTCGGCGCGCTGGCGATCGGCGTCTTCATGAACTCCGTGTACACCGACTGGATCAGCAACCGGCTCGGCGTCAACGGCCAGATCGCCTGGGGCGCCTCGTACTGGGGCGGCTTCGCCGACCCGCCTCTGCCGCTCGGCCAGCCGAACTCGATGCCGTTGACCGCGGCCATCGCCGAGCCCGGACTCTGGCCGCTCTGGACGATCGTCAGCGTCGCGGTGACGCTCTTCCCGTTCCTCCTCTGCCCGGTCTACGTCGCCTTCCTGTCACGCGTCCAGCTCGCCTGGAGCCTCGACCGCCAGGTGCCGGAGTGGTTCGGGGCCGTGTCCGAGCGGCTGCGGGCACCGGCGAACGCGATCCTCGCGTCGCTCGTCGTCGCCGGGATCTTCGCGGCGCTCCAGAACTTCCCGATCCTCAAGTCGGTCGGCCTCGGCGCGCTCGCGCCGTCGGTCGATCCGCTCCTCGACGGCAAGCTCAACCTCGTCTCGACGCTGTGGTTCAGCATCCTCGCCGCCGGCCTGACGTGGATCATGCCCGGGGTCAACGCCCTGCTCGTGAACGTCACCCGGCCGGACATCGCCCGGGACGCGCCGTGGCGCTCGGCCCTGCCGATCCTCGGCGGCGTGTGGTTGGTCTTTGCCCTGGTCCTCTACTGGTTCGCCGGCATCAACCCGATCTGGACGACGATCACGACGCCGTCCGAGGAGGGCACGCTCGACTACCTCAACCGGACCGGCATCACGTTCACCATCCTCATCTTCGTCGTCGGCATCCTCATCTACGTCGTCCAGTCCGTGCGCAACCGCGCCCGGGGCATCGATACGAGCCTCGTGTACAAGCAGCTCCCGCCGGACTGAGCCCTGGCCAAGCCGTTCCGGCTCTACGTCTGCAGCGACATCCACGCGTCCGAGCGGACGTGGCGGAAGTTCCTCAACGCGATCCGGTCGAACGTCTACAAGGTCGATGCGGCGCTCATCGCCGGTGACCTGACCGGCAAGGCGCTCGTGCCCGTCGTCCGCGACGACAAGCGGGGCGGCCCAGGCGGCGGCGAGGCCTGGTCGGCGACCGTTCTCGGCCAGCGGCGGACGGCGCGGGGCGAGGCCGAGCTCGCCGAGCTCGAGCGGTCGATCGCCGACCTCGGCTACTACGCCGTGCGAGTCACGCCCGAGGAGCGCCGGGCGATGGAAGCGGACCCGGCGACCGTCCGCCGCCGCTTCACCGAGGCGATCACCGCCCGGGTCCGCGACTGGATGGCGCTCGCCGCGGAGCGCCTCGAGGGCTCGGGCGTCCCGGTCTACCTCATGCCCGGCAACGACGACGACTTCGACATCGACCCGATCCTCGCCGAGTCGCCGTATGCCCGGAACGTCAACGGCGAGGTCGTCGAGCTCACGCCGTGGCACCAGCTCGTCAGCATGGGCTGGTCGTCGCCGACGCCCTGGTCGACGCCGCGGGAGCTGCCCGAGGAGGAGTTCCTCGACCGGCTCTCGACCCTCGTCAAGGGCGTCCGCGACCCGCGGCGGACCGTGATGATGACCCACGTCCCGCCGTACGACTCCGGGCTCGACACCGCGCCGCTACTGTCCCCGGAGCTGCGACCGACCGTCAGCGCCGGGGACGTCCTGCGCGGGCCGGTTGGCTCGACCGGCGTGCGCAAGGCGATCGAGACGTTCAAGCCGGTGCTCGGCGTGCACGGCCACATCCACGAGTCCGGCGGCGAGCGGCGGATCGGCGAGACGCTCTGCGTCAACGCCGGCTCGGAGTCGTCGATGGGGATCCTGCGCGGCTACCTCGTCGACCTGACCGAACACGGCGTCGAGAGGACGCTCCGAGTCGAGGGCTGACGCCGCCGAGCTCGACCGCGGCGTCCGCGACCGGCATCAGTCGCGGCCGTGGCCGACCTCCTCGGGCTCCTCGTACCAGGCGACCCGGTCGCCGACGCGCGCCCGCAGCCGCCACTTCGCCGACTTCGGGGCAGCGTCGATCGCCGTCCGCAGATCGGCGACCTGGTGGGCCGGGTCGAAGCGCGTCTCCCGGCCGAAGTCGAGCTCGCCAGGCTGTACGTCGCCGGCGAGGAACGCCGCCAGCCGGTCGAGGTTGCCGGTCGTCGTTCGCCACCAGCCCCAGTCGTTCGACGTCAGCTCGGTGATTCGGCGGAGGGAGATCGCCCGGCCACCGACGTCGTCGCCGGCGAGCGGGTATTCGGCCAGCAGGGCGAGGGCGTCGAGGATGTCCTTGCGGTTGATCTTCACGACCTGGAGCTTCGAGAGGAGCATCTCGGCCGGCGGCAGCGTCGGCGCGCAGATCGAGATGCGGTCGCCGAACTCGAAGCGGTGGCACATCTCGAGCTTGTCGATGAGGACGTCGACCGGCCGGTTCCACTCCGGGTCGACGAAGTACATCTGCTTGTGGCTGTAGAGCGCGTTGTACTGGCGGTCGGCGACGTAGCCCTCCTGCTCGAGGATCGCGGCGAGAGCCCGGCCATCCCGGCGCCGCGTGGCGAAGTCGATGTCGCGGCGCTCGCGGTCGATGCGGGCAGTCCAGTCGGGCAGGAGCGCGTGGAACGCGAGCCCGCCCATGAGCCGGACCTCGGTGCCCTGGCGCCCGGCGATGCCGATCACGCGGAGCGCTTCGGCCAGCGGGTCGCGCTGGGTGCGCGACCCAGCCGACGCCTCAGTGCCGGCCAGGCGTTCGATGGCCCGGGCCTCAGCGGTTGGGGGTCGGAAGCGCGCCGAGCTGTCGCATGAGCCCGAGCGCGTCGTGCTGATGCCAGTGCTCGGCGACCCGCCCCTCGCGGACCCGGAAGAAGTGCATCTCGCCGATCGTGTAGCGCTTCCCGGCGGCCGGCACGCCCATGAACTCGCCGGTCGGCGTTGCGCTTGCCGTCAACCGAACGGCGACGCGGTCGCCCTCGACGACGACGTCCTCGACCGTGAACCGGACGTCGGAAAGAGTCGCGTGGACCCGCTCCGTGGCGGCCTTGAGCTTGGCCGGCCCGTCCTCGGTGAACCCAAACGTGTGCGAAACGAAGTCGGGCGCGACGAGCTCGTCGATCGCGGCGACGTTGCCGCGGCCGAAGACCTCCTCGATGAACCGCCGGACCAGCGCCCTGGCGTCCTCGGCACCCATGCCGCCAACCTACACCATCCCGATCGCGGGCCGGGACGAGCTCACGGCCAGGGCGATGCCTGCCCCCGGGAACCGGCTCGGCGCCGGGGACGTCGGCGGGCCATGGCATCCTCCGCCTGGATCCGTCGCCTCATTCGCCCTGTCGCGATCGCCGCGCTGGTGGCCGCCTGCGGCACCGCGCTGGGCCCCGGCCCGACCCCGACGCCCGGCCAGGCCCTGACGATGCCGGAGCTGAAGCTCGCAATGATCGAGCGCTTCGGGGCGCTGTGGTACTGCGATCCCGACTTCTGGCCGATCCAGCGCCAGGATGAGCTGGCGGCCGCCCGGGAGCGCTGGCCGGAGCTCCTGGCCGATACCGCGGCCGCCGCCGCGCTCGGCGAGGCGCTCCAGATCGACGTCGCATCGGCGAACCTCACCGACGACCAGCGACTCGCGGTCTACCGAGCGTGGAAGCTCCTGAACGCCATCGGGCTCGAGCCGATCGGCAACGACCGGTACCGCTTCGACTACCTCGCCCAGCCCGCGGCCGGCGCTGGGGAGGGCACCCGGACCGCGGGGACGATCGCCGTCGACGGCACGATCACCGTCGAGCAGCAGACCGCGGCCGGTGAGCCGGTCTGCCCGATCTGCCTCGCCGCCGGCACCCGGATCGAGACGCCCGCCGGGCCCGCCCCGGTCGAGGCGCTCCGGATCGGTGACACCGTCTGGACGCTCGATCCCGGCGGCCGGCGCGTCCCGGGGCTTGTCGTCGCGGTCGGCTCGACCGCCGCGCCGGCCAGCCACCATGTCGTTCGGCTCGTGCTGGCCGACGGCCGGACGGTCACGGCCTCGCCCGGCCACCCCCTCGCCGACGGCCGGCTGCTCGGGCAGATCGAACCCGGCGATTCGGTCGACGGCTCGGCCGTCGTCAGCGCCGAATCCATCCCGTACGGCGCCGCCCGGACGTACGACATCGCCGTGTCCGGCGCGACCGGTGTCTACTTCGTCAACGGCATCCCGCTCGGTTCCACCCTCCGGCCGTAGCCGTGGGCCGCGGCCTACGTCGAAACGCCTCGGTCCTGGTCGACCGGCTGGCGGATGATCGTCCGGAGCTTCTCCGGGGCACTGCGGCGCGGGTCGCCGAGGTAGAGCTCGTGATGCTTGAGGCCCGGGCTCTCGAACGTGTAGCCGGCATCGCGGACGAACTGGTGCAGCGCCTGGATGGTCGGACCCTCTTCGCTGTACGACCCGAGGTACAGCACCTGGGCCGCGAGCCCTTCCTCGAACCGTTCGAGCCGGACGCGGTCCAGGCCCGGCAGGCCCTTCTTGCGCCGGATCTCGTCGCGGGCCCGGTCGAGCCGCTCGGGCGTCACGACATCGGGCTGGGCGATCATCATCGTCCAGTCCCAGTCGGCCTTGCGGCCGTGCGTGAAGGCGGCCATGTCCGCTGACCACCACAGGCCCTCCAGCGGGCCGACGCGGTAGTCGAGGCCGAGCTCCTTCCTGAGGCTGAACTTCAGGGTGTAGGAAAGGCTGTACAGCGCCTGGATGACGTCGCGGTAGTCGGCGGCGGTGTTGGGGTCGCCGTGGCCGTCGACCATCAGGAATGCGATCTCGGGGACGCGTACGAGCTCGGGCGAACGAGACGCCTCGTACAGCCGGTCGGGGGCGAGCTCCCGGATGGGGACGGCGACCGCGGTCATGTCACAACCTCCTGGCTTCGGTCGCAACCTACGCCCGCAGCAGGCTGGCGCGGCAGTGCCGATCGACCCGTTCTGCGCGGGGATTGACGGCGGGTCTATCATTAGACCGACGGTCGGTTGGTCAATTCGCCACGGACGTGGCGCCACCGGCCCGGCGCCGAAACAAGGCCCCTGTCGATGGCCCGAACCCTGAATCCCGCGACCCATGCCGTGCGACGCGACGCGTTCCTGGACGCGGCGATGCGGCTGGTTCAGGCGAAGGGCTATGAGGCGCTGAGCATCCAGGAGGTCATCGACGAGGTCGGCGCATCGAAGGGCGCCTTCTATCACTACTTCGGGTCGAAGGCCGACCTGCTGGAGGCGATCGTCGAGCGCATGGCCGACGGGATCCAGCTGGCCTGGGACGAGCTATCGAAGCGGCCGGGCAGCACGGCCGCGCAGCGGCTCCACGACTTGTTCGCGACCACGGCGCAATGGAAGAACGCCCGGCGCGATCTCGTCCTGGCGGTCCTGGAGGGCTGGCTGAACGACTCGAACGCCGTGGTCCGGGACAAGCTCCGGGCGCTGGTTCGTCGACGGATGAAGCCGATGCTCGTTCCGATCCTCCAACAGGGGATCGACGACGGCGAGTTCACGATCACCGACCCGGATGGCACGGCCGACGTCATCGTCACGATGATCCTCGGCGGCCAGGAGGAGGCCACGGAGCTATTCGTTGCGAGCCAGGCGGGTCGGGTGACGCTCGCCGAGGTCACCGACCATTTCGAGGCCTACGCCGAGGCCCTGACCCGGATCCTCGGCTACCGGGCCGGCCGGCTGTCGCTGGTCGATCCCCCGACCCTCCGCCTGTGGTTCGGTTGAGAGAAGCAACGAGGGGCCATGCGGTCGCCCGGTGACCGCAGGCGCGTGAAGAGGGAGCGAGATGACGACCGTCATCCAGACTGAGAAGCTGACGAAGTCCTACGGCGAGCATCGCGGGATCGTCGACGTCGACCTCGCCGTCAACGAGGGCGAGGCGTTTGGCTTCCTCGGCCCGAACGGGGCCGGCAAGACGACGATGATCCGGACCCTCCTCGACCATATTCGGCCGACGAGCGGGCGGGCCACGATCTTCGGTATCGAGACGACCGCCGACCCGGTGGCGATCCACAAGCGGATCGGCTACCTCCCCGGCGAGTTCGTGCTCTACAACAACCTGACCGGCGGCCAGACCCTCGAGTACTTCGCCAACCTCCGCGGCGGCGTCGACAGGCAGTACCAGCAGGACCTGATGACCCGGCTCGACGTCGATCCGACGCGCAAGTTCCGGGAGTATTCGAAGGGCAACAAGCAGAAGATCGGTCTGATCATCGCCCTCCAGCATCGGCCCGAGCTGCTGCTGCTCGACGAGCCGACGTCCGGCCTCGACCCGCTCATGCAGCAGGAGTTCTACGGCGTCATCCGGGATGCCAAGGCCGAGGGCCGGACGGTCTTCCTTTCGTCGCACATCCTGTCCGAGGTCGAGAGGACCTGCGACCGGGTGGCGATCGTTCGCCAGGGCCGGCTCGCCCGGGTCGACAAGACCACCGCGCTGCGCGATCTGGCACACCACACCGTCGAGCTGGTCTTCACCGACCACGTCCCGGTGGAGGCGTTTCGGCAGCTGCCCGGCGTCTCAAACGTCGTGGCCGAGGATCACATCCTGCGGATGCGGGTCGCCGGCAGCATGACGCCGGTTGTCCAGGCTGCCGCCCGGTACGAGCTGGCCGACTTCGTCAGCCGCGAGCCATCGCTCGAGGAGACGTTCCTCGCCGAGTACGGCCGCCAGGCCGTGGAGGTGAGGGCGCAGTGACCGCCGCAACCCGGGCCGCCGTCGCCGGCCCCTCGCTGTGGAGCCGGATCTACGGATACGGCAGCATCTTCGCCAAGACGATCCGTGACTCGCGCCGGGCGACGATCATCGCCTCGGCCATGCTGGCCCTGTCCTTCGTCGGCATCGGGCGGGCCATCGTCGAGCTGTTCGGATCGTCAACCGAAACCCGCCAGGAGGTGGTCGACCTCGTGGCGGCCGTGCCGCCGATCCTCCAGGGCCTCGCCGGCAAGGTCGTCAACGTCGGTACCCTGGGCGGGTACTTCCAGTACAAGTACGGGAGCTTCTTCCCGTTCGTGCTGAGCCTGTGGTCGATCCTGGCCCTGTCGGCCACGCTCGCCTCGGAGGCGGGGCGCGGCAGCCTCGAGTTCGTCGCAGCAACGGGCAAGTCGCGTCGCCGGATCGCTCTCGAGAAGCTGTTCGGCCACATCCTGGTGGTCGGGATCGCGTGTGTCATCGCGTTCGTTTCGATCGCCTTTGCCGGCGCGGCCTACGCGAAGATCGAGGCTGACAGGATCAGCGTGGCGCAGGCCTTCGGCTACGCCAGCTGGCTGTTCCTCATGACCCTCGCCGGCGGCGGGGTGGCCTTCGCGCTCGCGCCCTTCCTGGGCCGCGGAGGGGCAGCCGGAGTCGCCGGCTTCGTGACCTTCGCCGGCTTCATCCTGAACGGCTACCAGGTGCCGGTCCCGGAGCTCGCGCCCTACGCGAACCTGACCTGGTGGGGCTGGACCTCGAACCACATCCCGCTCAGCGGCGGGTACGACTGGGGATCCGTGGCGCTCGTCGGGGCCGCGGCCGTCGTCCTGTTCGCGATCGGCGTCGAGGCGTTTGCGCGACGCGACATCGGCGCCACCAGCGTCGGCCTGTCGCCGTCGATGCCCCGCCCGCTGCTCGGCCTGTCGGGGCCGCTCGCCCGGGCCACGAGCATCGGCCTCCCGGCCGCATTCTGGTGGGGCCTGGGGGTCGGGCTGTTCGGCTTGACGTTCGGCAGCGCGGCGGGCCCGTTCATGGACCAGCTCGGCGAGTCGCCCGAGTTCGTGAAGCTGCTCGAGACGGTCTTCCCGGGCGTCGACTACGCCTCGGCCGGCGGATTCCTGCAGCTGCTGTTCGTCGAGCTCGGCGTGATCTTCGCCGGTCTGGCCGCTGCCACGTTCGTCAGCGGCTGGGCGTCGGACGAAACCTCGGGCCGGCTCGAGATGATCCTCGCCACCCCGCTCGAGCGGATTCGCTGGGCGCTTGCCGGCAGCGCCGGCATGCTCATCAACGTCGCGATCTTCATCGCCATCGCGGCGGCCGGGATCGCGATCGGCGTGTCGACGACGGCCAGCGACATCGCCACGCCCGCCACCGGCTCGCTGATCCTGGCGATCTACGCAGCAGCGCTCATCGGCATCGGCGTGGCCGTCGGCGGGGTCTTCGGGACGCGATTCGCCGCCCCTGTGGTCGTCGTCTTCGTCCTCGCGACCTGGTTCGTCCAGATCGTCGGCGGCATCATGCAGTTCCCGGATTTCGTGATGCAGCTCGTGCTGACGACCCACTTCGGCCAGACGTTCGTGGGCGTCTGGGACGGCGCCGGCGTGGTTGCGTCGGCCGTGCTCTGCATCGGAGGCATCGCGATCGGGTCCTACGCATTCACACGGCGCGATCTCAGAGCCTGATTCAGGGAGGCCAGCGTCGTCGTGACGCTGGCCTCCCCACGATCCTTATCGGCGGGTGCCCGCGCCGAGCTTGACGAGCAGCTCGTCCAGCTGGTCGAACGTCTCGTCGTTCCAATTCATCGCTCCGGCCGCGATCGTCTCGTCGAGCGCCTCCTTCGACGGATAGCGGTCGCGGACAACGATTCGGGTCCGGCCGTGATCCTCCTCGAACGTCGCCGTGGTGACGACCGCGCCGCCGTCACCTTCCTCGTTGGTCCACACGAGGCGCGTGGGCGGCGTGACCTCCAGATACCGGCCGAAGAACGCCATCGGCTCCCCGCCGCCGGTGTCGAACGTGAGCCGGTAGGTCCCGCCGACCCGCGCATCGATCTCGCACGAGAGCAGCTTCAGGCCGAACGACCTGGGGACCCACCACTGCCGCAAGAGGTCCGCGTCGGTCCACGCCTCGAACACGCGCGGCGACGGACCGTCGATCGTCCGTGTGACGACGACCTCGCGGTCGGACGTCCTTTCGATCGTCGTGCGGTCCTGGGTGGCGGCTGGCTCAGCCGCGCTTCGGATGTCCATCGATCTGCTCCTTCCGTCGTCGCTGCGCGACGACCTGCTCCAACTCGTCGAACCGGGCGTCCCACAGCCGGCGCTGCGCCTCGATCCACGCGGTCTCGACGTCGAGGCGGCGCGGGCCGAGCCGGCAGGTCCGCACGCGCCCGACCTTCTCGGACGTCACGAGGCCGGCCTGCTCCAGGACCCCGACGTGCTTGCGCATGCCCGTGAGGGTCATGCGAAACGCCCCGGCCAGATCCGTGATCGACGCGTCGCCGCGTCCGAGCCGCTCCAGGACGCCACGCCGGGTGGCGTCCGAGAGGGCCGCGAACGAGGCATCGAGTCGACCGTCGGAATACTGAACCATATGGTTCACTTTACGCCCGTTCAGCGCGGAATGCAAGCCCCATCGATTCCGGTCGGCTGGGGGACGCGTCTGGAGTGCTTTGCGCCCCCAGGCGGCCACGCGCACGGATTGGCGCTGGCGCTGCCCGGATGCTGTTATGGCGCGCCCGACAGGATTCGAACCTGCGACCTTCGGCTCCGGAGGCCGACGCTCTATCCACTGAGCTACAGGCGCGCGGACCCCGATCATACCCACTGAGCGGGGCCAGACCTTCGGCGTCTGGTTTTACGCTCTACGCCGGCGGCAGAACACGCACGAAGGGATGTCCCGAAGGGGTCGCAGAGCGGAAAAACTCGCCGGCATGAACCGGGTGCGGAGTCCACCCTTTCATTCGGTCGACGCGGCTGCACCCGGCGCAGTCCGGGCGTTCTCGGTGGCCCATCGGAGGGCTCGACTTCTCGTACTTCTTGGCGTTAGTCCTGTTCATCCCGGCCGGCATGATGGTGTCGGCGCCACCGGCAATGAACAGCAGCGGCGCGCGATCATGGTTGTCATCGTCGACCCAGGTCGCCTGGTGGCCCGGCGTGGAGTTCGCGAGAACGCCGCCCCACACCCAGCTTCCCGGCGCGGGGATGTGGTAGCGCTCGTAGACCCGCGCCGACTCTTCCTCGGACAGCGTGTTCGTAAACGCGTATTGGAACGGCTCGGGCGTGAATC
>DATBKB010000017.1:0-13916 GCA_036556145.1 Candidatus Limnocylindrales bacterium
CCGGACGGCTTACCCGGCCGTCGCGTCGTCGCAGGCGGTGGGCTTGCACGGGTCGAGCGACCCGTCCTTGAAGCCGTTGAGGGCGGCGTCGATCTTCGACTGGACGTCGGCCGGGATGTCGACGTTCGTGAACGGCGACAGGCCGATGCCATCGTTCGAGGCATCGTTGAAGAAGTTGTCCGTCTGCTTGCCTGTCGCGGCGCGCTCGATGGCCGCCTTGACGGCGTTCTGGAGCTTCTTCTCGGCGCTCGTGACGATGCACGGGGCGACGTCCGGCAACGACTTCGACTGGTCGACGTCGACGCCGATGCCCCAGATCTTCGCGTCGCACGCGGCGCGCAGCGCGCCGGCGCCGGTCAGGCCGGCGACCTGGAAGATGACGTCGGCCTTCTGGCCGATCATCGCCTTGGCCGCGGTCTGGCCCTTGTCGGGGGCGTTGAAGTCCTCGGTGTAGTTGACGATGACCTTGATGTTCGGGTTGACCGACATCGCGCCGTTCTTGTAGCCGTTGATGTAGGCGAGGACCGGCGGGACGTCCGAGCGACCGCCGACGGTGCCGATGACGCCGCTCTTGCTGATGCTCGCCGCGACGATGCCGGCGAGGTAGCCGGGCTGGGCCTCGGCGAAGAGGATGCCCTGGTAGTTCGCGGGCGCCGGTGCGGCCACGAACTGGTCGACGCCGAGGAACTGGATGTCCTGGTTGACGATCGCGGCCTGTCGCGTGTCGGTCCCGATGAGGAACCCGACCGTGACGATGACGTTGTAACCGTCGTCGACGAGCGACTGGATGTTCGCCTTGTAGTCCGCGGTGTCATTGGTGACGATGACCTGCGGAGCCTCCGCACCGACGGCCGCGGCGCCGTCCTGGACGCCCTTCCAGCTGTACTCGTTGAACGACTTGTCCTCGAGCTGGCCGATGTCGGTGACCATGCCGATCTTGAGCTCGCCGCTCGGTCCGCCCGAGCTCGTCGCGGCCGGAGAGCCCGACGTGCCGCCCGGCTGCGATGCCGGCGGGGAGCTGGGTGCCTGGCTGGCGCCGGTGTTCGTACAGGCCGCGATCAACAGCATCGCGACGAGCACGACAAGGGCTCGTGTGCGCATCGATTCCTCCTCCAGATCGCAACCGCCGCCGCCCGGGACGGGACAGGGGGTCGGTCCGACAGCGCGGCCGCCATCGCCCAGAATCGGGCGGCGGCCGTTGGCGCGCATCCTAAACGCGGCCGACGGGGCGGGCAAGTAGCCGCTGCCGCCGTTCGTGGCCATACTCGCCGCCGTGACCGAGCGGGCCTCCGGGCCGTCCCCGCTGCGCTACGTGGCCCTCGGCGACTCCTACACGATCGGCACGGCCGTGACGCCAGCGGAGCGCTGGCCGAACCAGCTCATCGCCCGCCTCGGCGGCCCCGCGGCCCCCCTCCGGCTCGAGGCGAACCTCGGGGTCAACGGCTTCACCTCGGCCGACGTGATCCGCGTCGAGCTGCCCCGACTCCCCGAGGTCGAGCCGGCCTTCGCGACGCTCCTCGTTGGCGTCAACGACGTCGTCCGGGGGGTGCCGCCGGCGGTGTTCGAGGCAAACGCCGCCCGCATCCTCGACGAGCTGCTCGGCCGCCTGGAACCGGACCGCATCGTCGTCGTCACGACG
Organism: Candidatus Limnocylindrales bacterium; assembly: GCA_036556145.1. Taxonomy (GTDB): domain Bacteria; phylum Chloroflexota; class Limnocylindria; order Limnocylindrales; family CSP1-4; genus JACDAV01. The sequence continues at coordinate 1,640 of DATBKB010000017.1, forward strand.
CCCGACTACACCGTCACCCCGGAGGGCGCGAGCTACGGCGACCCGGCCGTCCAGCGGGCCGGCATCGTTCGCAACAACGCGATCCTCACGGCACTTGCCGCGGATCGGGCGGTCGCCGTCGTGGACATCTTCGAGCTGTCGGGTCGCGCGGCGATCGACCGCTCGCTCGTCGCCGGCGACGGCCTCCACCCCAGCGGTGCGCAGTACGCCCTCTGGGTCGACCGGATCGCGCCGGTCGTCGACGAGCTGCTACGGCGCCGCTGACGGCTGCGGCAGCAGGTTGCCGAGGTCGAGGATGAGCGGCCCGCCGTCGGACGGCACGAGCATCACCTGGATCTGGTCGGACAGCTTCTCGATGTAGCGGTTCTGAAGGATCGCCGACGTGAGTGACGCGGCGACCAGCTTGTTCGCCTCGGCCTCGCCGCGGGCCCGCTCGATCTGGGAGTTGGCGTCGCCCTTCGCCGCCTCGACCTTCTGCTGGGCGATGATCTTCTGCTGCTCGAGCTTCTGCCGCTCGGTCTCGACCTGCTGTTGGGCGACCTGCTTGTCCTCGATCGCCTGGTTATACGCGTCGGAATAGCTGAAGTTCTGGATGTTGATGCCCACGACGATGAAGCCACGCGGCTCGAGCTCGTTCTTGAGCAGTTCCGTGGCCCGCTGGCGGATCTCGTCTCGGCTGTTGAGGACGATGGCCGTCGGGTAGTCGTCGGTGACCGACTTCGGAATGTCGAGGAATCGTGGTCGGACGATCGTCTCCTCGAAGTTGAGGCCCAGCTCCTGGACGATCCGCGGTGCGTCGCCCGGTCGCACGGAGTAGTTGAGGGTGATGTCGAGGAAGAGATCCTGCTGCTCCTTCGACGCTGCCGAGTAGTCGGGGATGTGGATCTGCTGGACTCGCGTGTCGAGGACGTCGACCGTGTTGACGATCGGCATGACGAAGTGGAGTCCGGGTGTGAGCGTCGTCCCGGTCACCGCGCCGAACGAGCGGACGACGCCGACGAACCCGGCCGGGATCTGGATGAACGCGCTCGTCGCCGCACCCAGGATCAGGGCGACGAGCCCGCCGACGAAGAACAGCCGCGCCGGCAGGGCCGGCGTCGCGTCGCGCCCGTCCCGGCGCGTGGCGTTGATGACGATCGCCGCGAGGGCGAGGATGACGAGCCCGAACCCGATCAGGAACAGCAACCCGCCGATGACGTCCATGCTGGCGCAAACCTCCCTCTCCAGCGGCCTCGAAGCCGCGCCTCACAGCGTACCGAGTCGGCCGCCCGGCGAGGGTTCCGGCTGGCTAGACTAGCCCCCCGTGACCCTGGCTCCGAACGACTTCGCTCACCTCCACGTCCACTCGGAGTTCAGCCTCCTCGACGGCCTCGGCCGGATCACCGATCTCGTCGACGCGGCTGCCCGCCAGGGCTTCGACTCGCTCGCGCTGACCGATCACGGCGCGCTCTATGGCGCCGTCGCGTTCTGGCAGGCGGCGACGAGCCGCGGGATCAAGCCGATCGTCGGCGTCGAGACGTACGTCGCCCGCCGCGCGATGACCGATCGCGAGGGCAAGGCCGACGCCCAGCCCTATCACCTCATCCTCCTGGCGAAGGACTGGACCGGCTACCAGAACCTCTGCCGGATCGTCACCGACGCTCACCTCGACGGGTACTACTACAAGCCGCGGATCGACCGTGAGTACCTCGCCAGGCACAGCGCCGGGCTCGTCGGGCTGAGCGCCTGCCTCAACGGCGAGGTCGCGCGGGCCCTCGAGACCGACGACTGGGACACCGCGCGACGGGTCGCCGGGGAGTACGGGGACATCCTCGGCCCGGGCAACTTCTTCCTCGAGCTCCAGGAGCACGGGCTGCCCGAGCAACGGCGGCTCAACCCGCAGCTCGTCCGGCTCGCCGGCGAGACCGGATTGCCGCTGGCGGTCACGAACGACCTGCACTACGTCCACGTGGGCCAGTCCGAGGCCCACGACGTGCTGCTCTGCGTCGGCACCGGCAACATCCTCGACACGCCGGGCCGCCTGAAGTTCGAGACGCACGACTTCTGGCTCAAGTCGGCCGCCCAGATGGCGGCGCTCTTCCCCGAGCAGCCCGAGGCCATCCTCAACACGCGCCGGATCGCCGAGATGTGCGACCTCAAGCTGCCGCTGGGCCAGCTCCGGATCCCGCACTTCCCGGTGCCCGAGGGCGAGACCGCGGAGAGCTGGCTGCGGAAGGAGTGCCAGGCCGGGCTCGTCCGGCGCTACGGCGAGGCGACACCGGCTCTCCAGGAGCGGCTCGACTACGAGCTCTCGGTCATCACCTCGATGGGCTACGCGGGCTACTTCCTCATCGTGGCCGACTTCATCCGGTTTGCCCGCGAGCAGGGCATCCAGACGACGTGCCGGGGCAGCGCGCCCGGATCGATCGTGACGTACACGCTCGGCATCACCCCGGTCGACCCGATCCTCTATGGCCTGCCGTTCGAGCGCTTCCTCAACCCCGATCGCGTCACGATGCCGGACATCGACGTCGACTTCGAGGACAGCCGGCGCGACGAGGTCATTGCCTACGTGACCCGCAAGTACGGCTCCGACCACGTCGCCCAGATCATCACGTTCGGCACGATGCTCGCCCGGGCTGCCATCCGCGACGTCGGCCGCGTCCTCGGCCACAGCTACGGCGAGGTCGATCGCGTCGCGAAGGCCGTCCCGAACCAGCTCGGGATCAAGCTCGACGAAGCGCTCGAGCTCGCGCCGCCGCTCAAGGAGATGTACGACGGCGATGCCGCGGTCAAGCGGATCATCGACTTCGCCCGCCAGCTCGAGGGCGTCGCCCGCAACGCGTCGACCCACGCCGCCGGCGTCGTCATCTCGCTCGAGCCGCTGACCGAGCTCATGCCGCTCCAGAAGGCGACGAACTCCGAAGCGCTCATGACGCAGTACGAGATGCATGCGATCGAGGCGCTCGGGCTGCTGAAGTTCGACTTCCTCGGCCTGTCGAACCTCACGATCCTGCGCCACGCGGTCGACCTCGTCCGCGACCATCGCTCGGTCGACATCGACCTCGAGGCGATCCCGCTCGACGACGCCAGGACCTTCGAGCTGCTCGCCTCGGGCGAGACGACCGGGATCTTCCAGCTCGAGTCGGCGGGGATGCGGCGGTACATCCGCGACCTCCGCCCGACGTCGGTCCATGTCCTCGCCGCGATGGTCGCGCTCTACCGCCCTGGCCCGATGGACAACATCCCGGCCTACATCCGGCGGAAGCACGGCGAGGAGAAGGTCACATACCTCCACCCGCTGCTGAAGCCGTATCTCGAGAAGACGTACGGGATCTTCGTCTACCAGGAAGACATCATGTCGGCGGCGATCGCCCTCGGTGGGTTCACCGGCCCCGAGGCGGACACGCTCGGGTATGCGATCCGCAAGAAGAAGTCGTCGGTCCTGCGGGCCCAGAAGGAGAAGTTCGTCACCCAGGCCGCCGAGCGCGGCGTCGACGCTCGCGTCATCGACCAGGTCTTCGCCGCGTTCCAGCCGTTCGAGCGATACGGCTTCAACAAGGCCCACGCGACCTGCTACGGGCTCATCGCCTACCAGACCGCGTATCTCAAGGCGAACTACACGGTCGAGTACATGACCGCCGTGCTCACCGCGTTCCGCTCGAACGAGGAGAAGGTCGCCGCCGCGATCGCCGAGTGCCGCCGGATGGGCATCGAGGTCCTGCCACCCGACGTCCACACCTCCGACGTCGAGTTCACCGTCGAGGGCGAGGCGATCCGCTTCGGCCTCCTCGCCGTCAAGAACGTGGGCCAGGGCGCGATCGAATCGATCATCCGTGCGCGGACCGATGAGGGACCGTTCAAGTCGCTGCGCGACTTCTGCGAGCGCGTCGACCTGCGGCTCGTCAACTCACGGGTCATCGAGGCCCTCGCGTGGGCCGGCGCGCTGTCGGCGTTCGGGCATCCGGCCCAGATCGTCGTCGCGCTCGAGACGATCCTGCCGAGCGCACAGGCCGCGCAGCAGCAGCGCGCGACGGGACAGGTCTCGGCGTTCGACCTGCTCTTCGCCGACGTCGCGGAGGCACCGCTGCCGAGCGTCCCCGAGGCCTCGCGCCGCGAGCGGCTGCGCAAGGAGAAGGAGCTTCTGGGTCTCTACCTGTCGGAGCATCCGATGGGCGAGGTCGCCGAGCAGGTCGGTCAGTTCGTCAACGCGTACAGCGGCGACCTCAAGGACGAGTCGCTCGACGGCCAGCGCGTCGTGATCGGCGGGATCATGACCGGCTTTCGGACGGTCATCACGAAGACGCGCTCGACGATGGGCGTGGCGACGCTCGAGGACCTGCAGGGGACGATCGAGGTCGTCGTGTTCCCGAAGCTGTACGAGCAGACCGTGGGGACGTGGCGCGACGGCTCGATCCTCCTCGTCGCGGGGCGTGTCGATCATCGCGGCGAGGAGGTCTCACTCCTCGCCGACCTCGTGACCGAATGGGAGTCCGCGGTCGCGGCCGGCCCGGAAGCCTTCGGCCGGCAGGTCGCGGCCGGGGACCGAGGCTCCTTCCGCCGCCGCGGCGGTGGCCCCGGCGGGAACGGTGGGAACGGGTCAGCGAACGGATCCGCCAACGGCTCGGCGAACGGCCGGGGCTCGAGGCCGCCGGTGGCGGTGGGGCCGGGACGCCCCGTCGAGGCTGCGAGGGCAGCTCCGGCCGGCCGGGTGTCGCCGCTCCGTGGCGGCGCGACGACGATGGCCGCGCCGCCGGCGCCGCTGCCGGCCATCGCCCCGGCCGAACCGATCCCGACGTGGGATGCGCCACCCGGGCTCGTCGGCACGAGCGGCGACGACCACGACGAGCCGCCGTTGCCGGACGAGGCCCGTGCGCGGGCGGCAGGCGCCGCGGCCGCGCCGACCGCGCCGCTCGACGCCGGTGCCGGGCGAGTGCTCCACGTCCGCTTCGGTGGCGCGCCGGACCGGCTCGTGACGGCGATGGAGGCGTTCAAGGCGCTGCTGCGCGAGCGTCCGGGTGCGACGCCGGTGATCCTCCACGTCCCCGGATCGGACGGCGGCGGGCTGTTGCCGATGCCGCTCCGCCGTGGCGTCGCCTACGACGCCGAGCTCGTCGCCGCGGTCCGCCGCCAGCTCGGCGACGGGAACGTCGAGCTCCACCTCGACTGACGGTCCGGCTCAGTCCTCCGGGCGCGGCTTCATCCGCCGCATGGCCTGGATCGCCGAGAGGCGATCGACGAACTCGGCGCGGACGGCATTCACGTCGTCGCGCGACAGGTCGAGCTCGCGGGCGATCTCGTTGACGACCGAGGCCTCCTCCGCGGTGATCGTTTCGTCCGCGGCGCCGATCGCGTAGCAGCAGCGCAGCAGCGCGAGCTTCTGGTCGTGGCTCGCGATCCGCCCGAACTCGCGCGTCACGAGGAAGTCCTCGGTGGCGCCGTGGAGCCTCGCCTGGAGCTTGGCCATCTCGACGACGAGGACGGAACCGGCCTCGTCGAGCCCGCCGAGCTCGGCGATGGTCCGCTCCATGGCGGCCGTCTCGGCAACGCTGATGTCGAGGTCGGCGTGTGCCGCGCGGCTCATGACGTAGGCGAACGCGGCGAGGTAGCGGGCCTTGTCCGGCGGCAGCGACTCGAGTCGCGCGACGATCCGCCGAACCGTCGCCGTGTCGGCGGCCGCCGCGCCGGTCGGGGCGGCGGGGGTCGACGGCGGTGCGTCGCCCTGGGCGGCGGGTCGGGGACCCAGAAAGCGTCGGAACAGCATGTCGCCGCCTACCAGCGCCCGAACGCGGGATGACCGGGCCGGACCGCGACGAACGTTCCACGGCAGGTCGCCGTCGTGCGACCCCCGGAGGTCATCTCGGCCTCGACGGTCGCGCGATCGCCCGCGGCCTCGAGAACCCGCGCGCGGAGATGCACCGGCCCGTCGGTCGGCGTCGGTCGCGCCATGTGGATCGAATAGTCGGCCGTGACACACGCGGGCGGGCGCGAGTCGCCGCGGAGCCGCATGAGGTGCATGGCGGCGGCCCAATTCGAGTGGCAGTCGAGCAGCGCGCCGATGATCCCGCCGTTCAGGACCCCGTCGAATGCCTCGTGCCGGCGGGAGGGTTGCCAGTCGGCGACGAGCTCGCCGTCCACTTCGCGGCTGCCGATCCTGAGCCCCTCGGCGTTCGCCGGGCCGCAGCCGAAGCAGCGGCTCTCGGGCGCGTACCGTTCCTGGAGGCTCGCCTCGGTCATCAGCGGGAGTCTAGCCGGGACGACTGTCAGGCCGACGCAACCTCCGGCGGCGGCCTCGCGAGCCTTGCGCAACCGGCGCGGCGCGACGCTGGAGCCGTGCACGAGCCAGAAGACGAGAGGGAAGCGGTGCGCGCGGCCCTCCGTCGTGATTCGGATCGCCTGCTGCGCGCCGTCGACGAGCTCCGCGCGCTCGAGAAGGAAAAGCGATCGCTCGAGATCTCGACCCCGTCGTTCCACGAGGCCGCTCGCCAGGTCGAGGAAAAGGCCCGCGAGGTATTCCGGATCGCCGAGCAGGAGGAACGGCACGGCCAGCAAGCCGAGGCCGACGACGAGGCCGAGACGATCGACGAGGAGGCGGAGCGCGAAGCGGCAGTCGGGCGAGACCAGCCGACCACGTAGGCCTCGTCACAGGTTGGTGCGCCAGATAAGCCGCGGATAAGGCCACTCGTGCATCCTCGGTAGACGCCGCCTTGCCCGCCCAAACCTCGGGAGGGCGCGAGTCGTGCGCATCGTGGTCGTCGATCGCCGTCGTGTGGTTCTTGCGTGTGCCGCAGCGCTGGTCGTCTCGCTGCTCCCCACCGTCCCGGTCGTGGGAGCGCAACCCGTCCCGGACGGGATGAGCCACACGGAGCGCGCGAGGGTGCTCGCCGGCATGACGCCGGCGGAGCGGGCGGTCTTCGAGGACCGCTTCCCGGCGGCTCGCTACCTCCTCGTCGGGCACGCCCGGACGACTCGCGCCGTTGACGGTGCGACGGGTCGACCGGTCGACGCGCCGCGATCCCTGGCGACCGGCGAGGTCGCAGGGCCCGGACCGAGCGGCATCCAGAACCTCACGATCAAGGCGACGCTCGTGTTCGACCGGTACCTGCCCTGCTGCCATTGGGACATCTACAACACGTTCGACTGGACCGGCGTTCCGCCCCACGGCGGCGCCGGCAAGGACCAGGTCGCGACCGCATGGGCCAACGGTGGCGCGGTTCGCAGCCCGGGCGCGTGGGGCTTCTACAGCGACGAGGGCTACATCGCCTTCAACCTGCAGGACGTGGCGCCGAATGCCGGCTTCAACTTCGAGTTCGACGAGTGCCAGATCCTGTGTGGCGACGGGTACGCCGACTGGGGCTACGTGATCGGCACGATCTGGCAGACGCGACGGCAGTACCGCGCGACGAACATGGTCTTCAAGTACTTCCACACGTACTCGAACATCGAGTACGGCCTTGCGATCAACGGCGTCGGGCCGAGCATCACGATTGCCCCGACGACGGGCGTGCAGGCGACCGCGGCGCTCGTGACGTTCATCAACTAGCGTGGGCCGCCGCGCGGCGACCGTCGTTGCCATCGCGGCCATCGCCACGGCCTGCAGCCTGGCGTTGCCGTCACCGCCGCCGCGAACGCCTCCGCCGTTCGCGGTGGCCATTCAAACCGCCGACGGTCCCGCGGGTCTCGTGCGAACGGTCTCGGGGCTCGATCTGTACGTCGGCGTCGACGGTGGCAGCGGCGGACCGGTCACCGGCGTGGCTCGGGCGTCGCCGCCGACCGTCCATCTGCTGACCTTCGGCGGTGAAACGCGCCGGTTCACGAACAGCTTCGTCTTCGGTTACGCCCCGGTTGGGAGCGCGGCGGTCGTCGTCAACGACGTCCGCCAGCCGGTCGTCGACGGCCTCTACCTGGTCGCCTTGCCGGACAGTGACATCCCGGCCGACGCGCTGAGCTGGCGCTTCCTCGGTCCGACGGATGCCGTCGTGCTGGAGGGTCGTGGTGTGTTGACAAAGTGAGCGCGATGGCCCTCGGGGGTGGTGCCGAAGCCGGGATTTGAACCCGGACGAGGTTGCCCTCAACGGTGTTTGAGACCGTCGCGTCTGCCGGTTCCGCCACTTCGGCTCGGGGGCTGACCGCCGAATCGTAGCGCCTCGGCCCGGGCGAGCCTCGGGAAACCGCCGCCGCGGCCCCGGCGTCTGGCCCGGCGAAGCGCGATGCTAGACTCCGCCCGCCTGCGAATCGCCGTCCGGAGGGGGCCCCCGATCGTGGAGGACCTTCGCTCGACGACGGTCTCCGACGACCCCGTCCAGCGCCGCGACCTGATCCTGCTCGAGCGAGCCCGCGACGGCGACCTCGACGCGTTCAACGACCTCGTCGTGTGCTACCAGGACCACCTCTACGCGCTCGTCGCGCGCATGGTGCCGGACCGCGATCAGGCGTCGGACGCCGTGCAGGAGGCCTTCTTCTCGGCGTTCCGGAACATGCACTCGTTCCGTGGTGGCAGCGTCCGCTCCTGGCTGAGCCGGATCTGCGTCAACGCGGCGATGGACGCCCAGCGAGCGAAGAAGCGGCGACCGTCGCAGCCCTATCCGGAGCTCGAGGACGACACCTGGCAGCCGCCCGCCGGCGCCGAGGCCGACCCGGTCCACACGACGCTGACCCACGAGCGCACGACGGCGCTCAACGAGGCGCTCGCCCGGATCACCGACGACCAGCGGACCGCCATCGTCCTCTTCGACGTCGAGGGCTACGACTACGCCGAGATCGCCGAGATGACCGGCGTGTCCCTCGGCACAGTGAAATCGAGGATCCACCGCGGCCGCCTCGCGCTCCGCGGGCTGCTCGAGGACCGGATGGAGCTCTTCCGTGGCTGAGCGGCACGTGGAGCACGACCCGCTGCACGTGGCCGCGCACGCGGCCGGCGACCCTGGCGGTGAGGCCGCCATGGGGGAGGTGCTCGTCAGGGAGTGCGGCGAGTGCGCCGCGCTCGCCGACGACCTGCGGGCCATCGCCGCGGCCACCGCCGCCCTGCCGCCGTTGCAGCGGCCGCGCGACTTCTCGCTGACCCAGGCCGACGCGAGCCGCCTCCGGAGGCGCAGGCTCGGCGGCCTGGGGTGGCCGTCGCGGCTCATCGGCCGGCCGCTCGCCGGCGGCCTCATGGCCATCGGCCTCGCCGGCATCCTCTTCTCGACCGTGCCGAGCATGCTGACGCGCTCGAGCGCCGGCGCGGCGGATCCCGGGGGCGACCCGGCTGCCTCGCGCGAAACCGTCATCGGCCAGGGCGAGGGCGACGCCGCCCACAACCTCCCGGCCCCCGGCGATGCGCACGCTGCCATCCGGTCGCCGGGCAGGCTCCAGTCGCCGGGCCCGGCCGCCTCGGCGCCTCCGAGCGCCTTCGAGCCGCCGCGACGGGCTCCCTCGGAGCCGCCAGCGTTGCTCGCGGCCTCGGTCTTCGCGTTCATGCTCGGCGGCACCCTCTACGTGGCCCTCGACCTCCGCCGGGGCCGCGGGGCCGGCTGAGCCGGAACCGAACGGGGCCGCCGCCCGTCAAGGCCCCAACATGACCGATCGCCGGTCGGCCTCGCACGCCGGCCATGACCCGCTCCTGATCTCGGCGCTCGCCGCCGGGGACCTCGACCAGGACGATCGAACCCGGGCCGAGGGCCTCGCCGCGTCCTGCGCCGACTGCGCCGTCCTCCTCGCCGACCTGCGCTCGCTCGCGGCGGCGGTGGCGGCCCTCCCGGCTCCCCGTCGAACGCGAGACTTCGCCCTCCGACCCGAGGACGCCCGTCGCCTCGACCAGCGCGGCTGGCGAGGCGTACTGGCCGCCTTCACCGGCCCGCGCTTCACGCTGCGGCCGCTGGCCGCCGGCCTGACGACGCTTGGCCTTGCGGGGCTCCTCCTCGCGGCGATGCCCTCGCTGCCGCTGGGCGGCAGCCCGTCGTCGCCGCTCTCGACCGTCGGCGACTCGATCGACACCGCCGGCCAGGGGGCGGCCTCCGCCGAGCCGCGCGACGTTGCCGGTGCCGGCGCCCCGAGCGCGGCACCCAGCACCGAGCTGCAGTTCGGACCGGCGAGCGCGGACCCGATCGTCCGTCCGGGCGCCAGCGCGAATCCTGTCCCGTCGCCGAAGACGGTCTACGACGGCGGCGTCGGCCGAACCTCGACTGAGACGGAATCCACGGACGGGACCGCCGGCCTGCCGGCGGGCGAGCCCGGTGGACCTTCACCGCTCGTCGTCCTGTCGGCGTCACTCCTCGCCATCGGGCTCTTCCTCTTCGGCATTCGCTGGACCGCGCGCCGCTTCGCCGCTCGCTAGCCGGGCGCCGGCGCCAGCTCGCCTGATCCCGGAGGCTGCGAGCCTCCGCCGGTACACTTTCGGGCGAACCGTCATGCCCACGATTCCCCGCCGAGGCTGCCGATGGAACGCCTGATGCTGCTCGACGGCTACGGGCTCGTCTATCGCGGCTATTTCGCCCTGCCGCCGCTCACCACCAGCAAGGGTGAGCTCGTCAACGGCGCCTTCGGCTTCTGCAGCATCGTCCTGCGCGGTTTCGCCGACCTGAAGCCGGATTACGTCGCGGTCGCGTTCGACCTCGCCGGTCCGACGTTTCGGCACGAGCAGTTCGCCGACTACAAGGCCACCCGCCAGCGGATGCCGGACGACCTGCGCGACCAGTTCCCGAAGGTCCGCGAGGTCGTCAAGGCGCTGCGGATCCCGGTGTACGAGCAGCAGGGCTACGAGGCCGACGACGTCATCGGCACGATCACCCGGCAGGTCGAGGGCAACGAGGAGCTCGAGACGATCATCGTGACCGTCGACCTCGACATGCTCCAGCTCGTCGGTCCGCGGACGAGTCTCATGACGACGCGATCCGGAGTCGAGAACACCGTCATGTACGACGTCGCCCGGATCGACGAGCGGTTCGGGCTCCGGCCCGACCAGATGGTCGACTACAAGGCGCTCAAGGGCGATCCGACCGACAACATCGCCGGCGTGCCCGGGGTGGGGGAGAAGACGGCGGCGAAGCTCATCCGCGAGTTCGGGACGCTCGACGACCTCTTCGCCCGCCTCGACGAGGTGCCGGAGAAGCTCCGGGTGAAGCTCGTCGAGCACCGAGACCAGGTGTACCAGGGCCGGGAGCTGTCACGCGTCGTCCGTGACCTGCCGATCACGCTCGACCTCGAGGCGGCCCGGCTCGGCGACTACGACCGCGACACCGTCGTCCGCCTCTTCCGCGAGTACGAGTTCCGGACGCTCATCGAGCGGCTGCCGCCGATGGCGGGCGAATCGGCGGCCGAGCGGACCGACCGGCTGCGTGCGGTCGCCCAGAGCGGCTACGTGCCCGCCGCTCGCGTCGCCGGGCGGCCGGAGGGTTGGGGCGCCGGACGGGCAACGGGGCGGCCGGAGAGCGGCGAGCTCCAGCTCCGCCTCGACTTCGACGCGGTCACCCGTCAGGCGATGCCCTCGAGCGACGGATCTCGCGATGGAGGCACCGGCGCCGGGCGGTCGTTCGAACCGGCGGAGGACCTGCCGACCGCGCTCGCGGCCGCGATCGTCGACCCCGGCCGGATCGAGGTTCGCGGCGCCGACCGCATCGCGGACGTCGAAGCGTGGCTCCGCGCCCAACCGGCGGTCGGTGTGTCGCTCATCGCCGACGACCCGCGCCCGCGTCGCGGGATGCCGCTCGCGCTTGCCGTGGCCGGCGCCGACGGCCGCGTGATCGCCGCGGATGGAGCCGAGGCGGCCAACGAGCTGCGCCGTCTCGTCGAGCGCGTCGGGACGGCGCTGGTCGGCCACGAGGTCAAGCCGTTGCTCACGGCGCGGTTCGCGGAGGATCCCGGGGCCGCTGCGACCGCCGTCGCCTTCGACACGCAGATCGCGGCGTACGTCCTCAACGCCGCGCTGCGGAGCCAGACGATCGCCGACGTCGTCGCCGAGCAGCTCGACCAGATCCTGCCGGCGCCCGCCGACCTGCCGGCGACGGCGCGCGCCGGCCTCGAGGCGCTCTCCGCGCTCGCGGTTCGCGAACCGCTCGCGAGGCGCCTCGACGAGGTCAAACTCGAGCGCCTGTTCCGCGAGGTCGAGCTGCCGCTCATCCCGGTGCTGGCGCGGATGGAGGCGAGCGGCGTCGCGCTCGACCACGAGGCCCTCGCCGCCCTCGACCGCGAGTTTCGCGCCGAGATCGAGCGGCTCGAGCGCGAGATCTATGCCGACGTCGGCCACGAGTTCAACCTCGGCAGCCCCAAGCAGCTCGAGCAGGTCCTGTTCTTCGAGCTCAACCTGCCGAAGGGCCGCCGG
>DATBKB010000018.1:0-25502 GCA_036556145.1 Candidatus Limnocylindrales bacterium
ACGTACCTGCGGCTGCTGCACCCGGTGATGCCATTCATCACCGAGGTCCTGTGGGAGACGTTGCCGCACACTCGCGACGACCCCGAGCTGCTGATCGTCGCGCGCTGGCCGTCGGCGGGAGAGCGCGCGCCCGAGGTCGAGGCGCAGGTCGGGTCGATCGTCGACCTCGTCCGCGGGATCCGCAACGCGAGAGCCGAGGCGAGGATCGAGCCCGCGTCGTTCCTGCCCGTCGACGTCGCCGTCCCGGCGCCGCTCACCGCGGCGCTCGAAACGCTCCGTCCCGCGGTCGAGCGGCTCGCCAGGGCTCGGCCGCTACGCGTTCACGCTTCTTCCGAGGCGCTGCACGCGGCAGCCGGACCGGGCGGGCTGGCGGTCATCGCCGGCGACCTCGAGGCCCGCATCGGGCCCGACACGGGCCGCAGCGGCACCGCCGACGACGCCGCCGACCGGCCCCGCCTCGAGAAGGAGCTTGCCGAGTCGGAGCGGTTTCTCGCCGCGGCCCGCGCCCGGCTCGCGAACACGGGGTTCACGTCGAATGCCCCGCCCGACGTCATCGAGGGCGCGCGTGCGCGCGAGGCCGAGCTCGCCCGAACCGTCGAGCGACTGAAGGCGCGCCTCGGTCGCGAGTAAGGGTCAGCCCTTGACGGCGCCGCCGGTGATGCCGCGGACGAAGTAGCGCTGGAGCGCGACGAACACGAGCAGCGGCAGCGCCATCGACAGGAACGCCGCGGGCGCGAGCAGCTGCCAGCCGCTCCCGAGTGAGTTCACGAGGTTGGCGATCTGAGCGGGCAACGGGAGATTGCTCGGGTTCGCCAGCCCGATGTACACGAGCGCCACGAGCAGGTCGTTCCAGACGAAGAGGAACTGGAAGATCGCCAGTGCCGCGATCGCGGGCACGCTCATCGGCAGGGCGAGGCGGAAGAACGCGGTCACGGGACTCGCACCGTCGATGTACGCGGATTCGAAGACCTCCCGCGGCAACGACCCCATGAAGTTGCGCAACAGGTAGACCGCGAACGGCAGCCCGTAGCCGGTGTGGGCCAGCCAGACCGCGGCGAACTCGCCCGTGAGGCCGAAGTCGCGAAGCAGCCGCAGCACCGGAATCAGCGTGGCCTGGAGTGGCACGACGAGCAGGCCGACGATGGCCACGAACAGGAGATTCCGCCCCGGGAAGTTCATCCAGCTGAACGCGTAGGCCGCGAACGCCGCGACGATGACCGGGATGACCGTGGCCGGGATCGTGATGAAGAGGCTGTTGACGAACGCCGGGCCGATGTCGGGTCGGGCCAGCACCGTGGCGTAGCCCTCGAGGCCGAGGTCCTTCGGCGGCAGCAGCGCGGTCCACCAGCCGGCGTTCGCCACGTCCTGGGGGTCCCGGAACGAGTTCACGAGCAGGCCGATCGTCGGCAGCAGCCAGATGACCATGAGCAGGAGGATCACCGCGTGGAGGGCGATCCGAGCCACCGGCCGGGGGATCGTCCGCCGCGACCCCCTCGTCACGGCGCGCTCGCGGGCCTGCTGTCCGGCGGTCATCGGATGGCCTCCTGGGCGCGGAACCGGCTGATGTTCATCAGCATGATGGGCACGATCGCGAGCAACAGGATCACGGCGATCGCGCTCGCGCGGCCGAAGTTCCCGTTCGTGAACATCTCCTTGATCATCTGGCTGGCGATGACGTCCGTGTCGTAGTTGCCGTACGTCATGACGTAGACGATGTCGAACGCCTTGAGCGCCGTGATGACCATCGTCGTCGAGACGACCGCGATCGTCGGCAGGAGCAGCGGGAACGTGATGTGCTGGAAGACTCGCCACTCGTTGGCGCCGTCGACCCGCGCCGCCTCGAGCAGTTCCGGGCTGATGCCCTTGAGCGCTGCCGAGATGATGACCATGGCGAAGCCGGTCCACATCCAGGCCATGACGACGATGAGCGCGATCGTATTGAGGGCGAAGGTTCGCTCCTGGAGCCAGAGGACCGGCTCGATACCGAAGACGCCGAGGATCGCGTTGAGCGTGCCGGTCTGCGGCTCACCCGGACCTCGATAGTCGTACATGAATTTCCAGATCACGCCGGCGGCCACCATGCTGATCGCGAGGGGCACGAAGATCACGGACTTGGCGATGGGCTCGTATCGAACCCGATCGACGAGGACCGCGATGATGAGGCCCAGTCCCACGACGAACAGCGTCAGGAGCACGAGCCAGAGGACGCTGTTGCGGAGCGAGATGAGCGACGCCTCGCTGCCGAAGAACCAGGCGTAGTTGTCCAGGCCGACGAACTGCGTTCCGGCGGTGTTCTGGAAGCTCTGGATGATCGTCCCGATCGTCGGATAGACGAGGAAGACGAGCAGGAACAGCAACGCCGGCAGCAGCCACAGCCACGGCCGGATCCGCGCCCGCTGGCGCTCCGGAGCTACCCTCAGCAGTAACTCCGTGCCGTAGATGTAGCCGACGAGGACGGCCGGCACGCCGACGACGACGATGGCCGCCATCACGAGATCGCTCATCGAGTGCCTCCGTCCCGGCGGGGGAGAGATCGAGGGGAGCGGCGATGCCGCTCCCCTCGATGACGATCGAGACCGTCAGGCCGGCTTGTACGCGTCGGCCTGGACCTTGTCGAGGTCGGCCAGGATCGAGTCGAGCTTCGACGGATCCTGGGTGTAGTCGAGCATCGCCTTCCAGAACGCCGCGTTCATTGCCGTCGGCATGAGGTCCGAGGCGTCGAACACGAAGCTCTTGGCGCCGGTCAGCAACGCGGCCGAGCGCTTCGCGATGTCGTCCGGATAGCTGGTCGCGTTCTTGTTGGCCGAGAGCGCGCCGCCCTTCTTGACCCAGATGTCCTGGGCAGGGGCGGTGACGAGGTACTTCATGAGCGACTTGGCGGCGTCCGTGTCGTGGAACATGCCGAACAGGTCGCCGGCGCCCTCGACGGCGCCCGAGTACTGGCTGTTGATGTCGGGGAACGGGAAGAAGTCGTAGTCGGTGCCGGCCGTCTTGCCCTTGAAGCCACCGAGACCGGTGATGAAGCTCGCCTGGTGGTGGAACATGCAGCGCGGTGGATCGGTGAAGAGGCCGTCGCCGCCGACTTCGAAGTTCGTCGTCAGCACGCCATTGGCGCCGCCGGCCGCATCGGCGATGACATCGCCGAACGCCTCGAACGCGCTCTTGATCTGGGGATCGGACCACTTGACCTTGCCCGCCCACCAGTCGTTGTAGACCTGCGGTCCGGACTGGCGGAGGACGAAGTCCTCGATCCAGTCGGTGCCGGGCCAGCCGGACGCGGCGCCCGACTCCAGGCCGACGCACCACTTGTTGCCGGTCGCGTCGACCGCGATGTTCTGCAGCTCGTCCCAGGTCTTCGGCGGCGTGCCCTGGAAGTTCTTCGGGCTGTACCAGATGAGGCCCTTGACGGCCGACTTGATGAAGACGCCGACGATCTTGCCGTCGACCGTGCCGAGGTCGACGAGTGCCGGTGCCGTCTCGCTCTTGTAGGTGTTGGTGTCCAGGACACCCTCGAGCGGCTTGAGCGCGCCCTTGCGGGCGAACTCGGCCATCTGGCCCGGGCCCGGCAGGCCGGCGAGATCGGGCAGGACGCCCGACGCCACACCGGTCGTGAGGATCGTGTTCAGGTCGCGCGTGCCGGTGTACTTGACCTTGTTACCGGTCTGCTGCTCCCAGGGCGCGACCATCTCGAGGAAAGCCTTCTCCTCGTCGCCGCCCCAGGCGCCGATGACCGTGACTTCCTTGCCGCCGCCGCCACCGCCGCCGGTGTTGCAAGCGCCGACGACGATCGCCAGCGCCGCCAGCCCGACGAGCAGTCGGCGGGTGACACGTGACTCCATGCTGGGTTCTCCTCCTCTGCGCCGGGCCGCCTCGGCGGACCGGTCTGCGACCGACATCATGCGCCAGACCGCTAGTGGTCGCGGCGCGGGGAACGGGTTGAAGGCGACCCCCGAGTCGACGCTCGCACGACGAGCTCGGTCGGCAGCAGCGTACGACGCGGAACGATCGCTCGCGAGATCCGATCGAGCAGGGCCTCGCCGACGGCGTGGCCGAGCTCATACGCCGGCAAGTGGACGGTGGTCAGCGGCGGATCGAAGAACGCCGCCAGCGGAATATCGTCGAAGCCGACGACCGAGATGTCCTCGGGCACGCGACGGTGGGCCGAGCGCAGCGCGCCGATCGCGCCGAACGCGACGACGTCGCTCGCCACGAAGACCGCGTCGAGGTCGCTCCGGCCGAGCAGCTCGGTCATCGCCCGGTGGCCGCTCGGGGCGTCGAAGGCGCCCTCGGCGATCCACGTCCTCTGCGGCTCGATGCCGGCCTCCCGCAACGCGGCCTCGTAGCCCTCGAGCCGCTCCTGCGCCGCGGTGTAGGCGAGGGGAGCATTCGTGATGCAGCCGATCCGCCGGTGACCGAGCGACAGCAGGTGCGCGACGGCGACCTTCGCCCCGGCCCGGTTGTCGATGTCGACGCTCGGCGCGTCGAGCCCCGGCAGCGATCCCTGCAGGACGACCGGGAACCCCTCGGCGACGAGTGCCTCGAGCTCGCGATCGCCGAGCCGCGGCCCCGAGATGACCACGCCGTCTGCCCGCCCAGAGCGAAGCAGGTCGGCATACGGCCCGTCGTTCGGGTCGAGCGCCTCGACGATCACGCGGAAGCCGCGTGCCCGCGCCGCGTTCGTCACGCCCCGCAATGTCTCGGCCAGCAGGGCGTCGCCCGCCACCTGCTGTGCGGACTGGCGGAGCACCAGGCCGAGGGTGTGGCTGCTGCCGCCGGCCAGCTGGCGCGCCGGCGCGTGGGGGTGGTAGCCGAGCTCTCGCGCAGCCTCGAGCACCCGTTCGCGCGTCGCCGGGCTGATGCTCGCCGGCCGATCGTTGAGGACGAACGAGACGGTCGTCCGCGACACTCCCGCGCGGGCCGCCACGTCGGCGCTCGTCGGTCGCCGGGCCTCCATCGCGACCACAGCCCCTCCCCGGGCTTTCGTCGTGCAGGCTTGCGTCGTGCAGGCTTCCGTGGTCCGAGCCGCGGGCTTGACCGGAACCTCACCGCTCCGCAGACTAACCCGCGTCAGTAACGCGTATTAACTCTGCCACCGCGGGTTCCGTCAAGCCCTTTTCGCATCCGTCCCAGCCGTTCGCTCCGTCTGAGCCGTCTGAGTCCATGGCCATCGAGTCGTTTTCCGAGTCGCGGCTGCCCGACCCGGCCTCCGCTCCGCCGTCGGCCCCGATCGGCCGCCGTCCGCGGCCCGTCGAGGGCGCGGCCTTCGGCTCCGACTGGTGGCAGCGTGGCGTCGTGTACCAGGTGTACCCGCGCTCGTTCGCCGACGCCAACGGCGACGGCGTCGGCGACCTCGCCGGCCTCATCGATCGCCTCGACTACCTCAACGACGGCACCGAACAGTCGCTCGGCGTGGATGCCATCTGGCTCTCGCCGATTTATCCGTCGCCCGGTGTCGACGTCGGCTACGACGTGTCCGACCACGCCTCGATCGACCCACTCTTCGGCACGCTCGACGACTTCGATCGATTGATCGATGAGGCCCACCGCCGCGGCATCCGCATCGTCCTCGACCTCGTGATGAACCACACGAGCTCGGCCCATCCCTGGTTCCAGGAGTCGCGTGCCGACGCCCGCGGGCCGCGCGCCGACTGGTACATCTGGCGCGACCCGCCGCGAGCCTGGTCGCGGCCACCGGTCCGCCGCCGCCCCAACAACTGGGTCTCGTTCTTCGGCGGGCCGGCCTGGACCTGGGACGACGCCCGCGGCCAGTTCTACCTCCACACGTTCCTGCCCGAGCAGCCCGACCTGAACTGGCGGAACCCCGAGGTCCGCGCGGCGATGCTGGCGATGGTTCGCGGCTGGCTCGATCGGGGCGTCGACGGCTTCCGGCTCGACGTCTTCAACGCGTACTTCAAGCACGCCGAGCTGCGGTCGAACCCGCGCCGCGTCGTCGGCCGCCGGGCCTACGACCGGCAGCGCCACCACTACGACAAGGACCAGCCTGAGCTCCACGAATTCCTCGCGGAGTTCCGGGCACTCGTCGAGGAGCGCGACGGGCGGATGACGGTCGGCGAGCTATTCGCCGCCGACCCGCGGCGCGCACGCGAGTACGCCGCGCCGCGTCACCTGATCTTCGACTTCCACCTCATCAACCAGCCTTGGAGCGCCGCCGCGTTCGCCGCGGCGACCGCCGAGCGCGAGGCGATCTTCGGCGCGGACGGCTGGCCGACGGTCGTGCTGTCGAACCACGACCAGTCGCGCCACGTCTCACGATTCGGTGGCGGCCGCGACGGCGACGCGATCGCCCGGGCCGCGGCCGTCCTGCTGCTGGGCCTGCGCGGCACGCCCTTCGTCTATTACGGCGAGGAGATCGGCCTGCGCGACGTGTCGATCCCACGGGCGGAGATCGTCGACCCGCCGGCGCGCCGCGGCGGGCCCATCGCGCGGCGTCTCTCGCCATGGTGGAACCGCGACCAGGCCCGCTCGCCGATGCCGTGGGGCGACGGCCCCAACGGCGGCTTCTCACCGGTCCGGCCGTGGCTCCGCGTGGCGCCCGACGCGGCCATGCGAAACGTCGCCCGGCAGGCGACCGATCCCGCGTCGGTGCTGTCCGCGTACCGCCGGCTCGTCTGGCTCCGGCGGGCCCATCCCGCGCTCCAGGTCGGGACGTACCGACGCCTGACGGACGCCGGCCGGGACGTCCTCGCCTGGGTCCGCGCGGCCGGCGACGACACGATCGTGCTGGCCGTGAACTTCGGTCGCGGGCCGGGCTCCTTCCGGCTCGAGGCGCCCTCCGGGCAGACATGGCAACGGCTCTTCGGCACGCACGAGCCGGCGCCGTCGGCAGCGCGGGGAGGGGAGCGGGTCGAGCTGCGGCCCCTCGAGGCGGTCGCCTTCGTGGCCACGCCGGACGGCTGAACCGTTCGCGCCGCACGCTCCGTGGGCCATTGGTACCGGTGCGGGACCGGACGGCGGCACGCTACGATAGCCGCTGTTCACCGTCGCGCCTTGGAGATCATCCGCTCGTGCCGCTCGAATTCCTGAAGCGCCGCAGCGCCGCGGAGCCGGATGAGGCCCCCGAAGCCCCCCGCCGCAGCGCCGGCAGCGCCCTCCCCGAAGAGGTCATCGCCCAGGACTTCCAGCTCAAGCTCTACTACGCCGGCAAGAGCAGCGAGGGTGTCCGGATGAAGGCCGGCCCCAGCACGCTCGATGAGCTACCGAAGATGCTCCATGGGATCTCGCAAACGGAGATCGAGGTCGTCCCGCCGCTGCCGATCGAGTTCAGCCAGGCGAGCCCCGTGATCGCCCGCCCGACCGAGGCGATGCAATGGCTGAACGCCCACCACGACCACTCCCCGGTGACGCGGCACGCGCTCGTCGTCCTCGAGTCGATCGACGCGATCGACCTTGCCTTCGACACGTTCGTCTGCGGCCTGCTCCACGGCGAGACCGACACGGCCGGCTATCCCGAGTACAACTCGATCGTCGGCGGCGTGGCGTCGCACTGGGACGAGGCGACCGGCGACATCATCGTCCGCGCCGTCGTCGGCTGGGGCGGGCGCGGCGTCCGGGGCGACTCGGACCGCAACGGCTCGCGCATCCTGACCAGCCTTCTCGAGAACATCCTCGGCAGCCGGTTCTCGATGGGGCTGACCGCGGTCGAGCGGCCCGTGCCGGCGGGCGGCCGTGGCGGCCTCGTCTGCGCCCACTGCGGCTTCGCCTCGGGCCACGAGCGCGCGTTCTACTGCCCGAAGTGCGGCATGCGGCTCCTGCGCGGCTGACGGAGGCGGAATCGAGGCGTGCCCGTCTACGAGTACCGCTGCACGTCCTGCGGCCATCGGACGGACATCCTCCACGGCATCAACGAGCCCGGCCCGAAGTTCTGCCCCTCGTGCGGCACCGAAGGCTCGATGCGCAAGGTCCTGAGCCCACCCTCGATCGTCTTCAAGGGCAGCGGCTGGGCGCGCAAGGACCGCGGCTCGACGACGAAGACGAAGGCGGCGGCGAAGGCCGAGTCCGGCTCGGAGTCGAAGTCCGAGTCCACGTCCGATTCGAAGTCCGACTCGAAGGCCGCCGACTCGCCAAAGGGCTCGTCGAGCTCATCGACGTCCTCCGTCGACGACTGACCGACGATGCCCGCCCCGTCCGACTGGATCACGCTGAACGAGGCCGCCGAGCTGCTCGAGGCCGCGAACGTGCGCTTCCGGCCGGCCACCATCGGCGCGTGGGCCCGTACCGGCAAGCTCCAGAGCATCAAGCTCGGCGGTCGCCGCTTCGTCCGGCGCCGCGAGGTGAAGGCCCTCGTCGCCGCGCCGCGGCGGGTCCGCGCCGGCGACCTCCAGCCGGGGCTGTTCGAGGAGCTCGGCTGATCGTGGCCGGGCGCCGCGGGCGTCGCCACCGGCAATGACCCTGCCGGACCGGCTGCGCGCCGTCGCGAACCGGGTGCTCCGGCTCGGACCGGTCGCGACTGCGCGGCGGATCTTCGACGTCTACGGCGAGGCCGGCGGCGGGCTCCTGGCCGGCGGATTGACGTACAGCGCGCTCTTCGCGTTGCTGCCGGCGTTGCTGCTGCTGACCGGCGTCCTCGGGCTCGTCGTCGACGACCCGGACCGCCGGCGAGCGATCGTCGAGGGCCTGGGCGAGACGCTCCCGCCGCTCCGCGGGATCCTCGACGCGAGCCTCGAGCAGATCACGGCCGGCGCAGCCGGTGCCGGAACGCTCGGGCTGCTCGGCCTCGCCTGGGGGGCGAGCCGGTTCTACGGCTCCCTCGACGACGCGATGGGTCGGATCTTCGTCCGGGCGCCGAAGCGAGGGCTGGTCGCCCGGACCCTGCGCGGCATCGTCTCGGTCGTGCTCCTCGTCGCGGTGTTCCTCGGCTCGCTCATCCTCACCGGCATCGCATCGTTCCTCGCCGCGGAGACAGCGGCGCGCTTCGGCGACAGTGCGCGCGGCTTCTGGCAGCTGTTCACCCCGGCCCTGACCGCCCTGCTGTTCGTCGTCGCGGCCGCGCTGATCTACCGGCTCGTGCCGGCGCTCCGGGTTCCGTGGCGGGCGATCGTGCTGCCGGCCCTCGTGGCCGGCATCGCCCTCGCCGCGCTGACCCAGCTGTTCAGCTACGTCGCCCCGCGGCTCATCGGCGCGGCCGCGGTCTACGGCACGTTCGTGGCGATCTTCGCGGCGATGATCTGGCTCGCGACCGGCTTCCAGATCCTGCTGCTCGGAGCGGCGTGGGTTCGCGTCCGGCTTCGCGACGGGGACGCCGCCCCGACCTGAACGCGAGAAAGGGTCAGCCCTGTCGCGTTCCGCAGCGGCGGCAGAAGCGGGCCGTCGCCGAGAGCGACAGGCCGCACGACGTGCAGGGCTGGACCGTGACCGCGGCGCCCTGGGTGTTCGCCGGCCCTCCGCGGAGGACGTCGACGCTCGACGCGGCCCACATCGCATCGCCGGACTTGCCCTGGGCGAGGCGCGCGGCGAGGAACGACTCGGTCGTGTGACCCGGCCACTGCGGTGCGGGTCGCTCGACGCGTTCCACGCGCTCGGCGCGCGCTGCCGCGGGCAGCGAGTCGGGGAAGCCGTTCGACGGGATCGGCGCCGGCCGGGGCGACGGGCGGGGAGCCGGCGACTGCGGCGCCTGCGGAACGGGCCAGCTCGGCGGCTCGACGATGTCGCGCGCCGGGCGCGGCGGGGTTGGGCGGCGGGTGTCGGCGGCGGGCCAGGCGGGCTTGTCGGCGGCCGGCCAGGCCGGCGCCTCGGGTTCGGCCTGAGTCTCCGGCTCGGCGTACGCCGCCGGCTCCGGTGCCGGCTCGACCTCTGGCTCGTGGGCGACGGCCGGCCAGGGCGCCTGGGGTTCCGCCTCGGCCTCCGGCTCGACCTGCTGGGGAACGAGCGGGGCCGGCTCCTCCGGGTGCGTTGCCTCGTATGCGGCGAGGGCCTCCTCGAGCGACATCTCCGGCCGGAACCGCCCGAGCAGGCCGCTCGTCGCCGCGCGCGCCGCCGCGGCACGCTCCTCGATTTCGGGCGGGGGCGTCCCACGCGATGGCTGTCGCGCGGGCGCCTTCGGCCTGCGAACCGGCGTGAACATCGCGAGCCGGGCGAGCGGCGACTCGTCCTCCGGCTCCGGCTCGGGCGCGGACTCCGGCTCCGGCGCGGACTGCGGCTGCGGCGCGGACTCCGGCTCCGGCGCGGACTGCGGCGGCGGCGCGGCCTCCGGCTCCGGCGCAGCCGCGGCGGCCACCTCCGGCGGCCACTCGGGCTCGGCCGGCACGCCGGGGATGGCCGGTGGCGCGGCTTCGACCGGCGGCGGTGCCATGGCCGCGATTCGCTCCGCCACGGACAGTGGCTCCGGCTGGGCGAAGACCTCCGGCGCCTCGGCGGCGGCGGCGAGCGGCTCGGGCTCGGGTTCCGGCGCGGGCTTCGAGCGTCGCAGGTCGGAGGTCGGCCAGGCCGTCGCCTCGATGCCCGTCGGCTCGGCGGCCTTCGGCCAGGCGGGCGGCGCGCCGTCGGTCGAGCGAGTCCAATCGACGAACCCGCCGCCGGAGATCGGGCTGCAGCTCTGGCACTGGCCCTCGCCATCGTTCCAGCAGTTCGCGCACGTGTACTGCCGGCACGACATGCAGAAGTTGAAGGTCTTGTGGAACGCCTCGAGCTGGGCCGCCGTCGCCTCGCGGTCGACGTCGTTCTTCGCCGCGGCGAGGGCGTCGTCGAGCGAGGTCTGATCGTCGAGGACAAAGTTCTTGAGGCCCTTCGAGAGGGTTCGGAACCGGCCACCGAGCTTGGACGGCTTCGGGGCGGTCGTCTCGAACGTGTAGCGGGTGCCGCACCGCTCGCAGAAGGACTCGGTCAGGATCTCGGCCATCAGGCCCCCGGAGGACGCATGGACAGGCTCGGACGGGACGGAGCGCCCGAACGCGTCGAGAGTATAGCCATGGCCCTTGGCCCGACCCCAGCCGTCCGTACCCTGCCGCACGGACCGATGGTCCCCTGAGCGTGAGCCGTGCGCGCCGAGGGGGACCCGGCGGGTCGGGAAGGTGCCCTCTGCTAGACTCCGGCCCCCACGATGCGACCCCTGGCCGCGATCGAGCGGTTCTTCGAACGACTCTTCGAACGGCCGAGCGCCCGGCTCTTCGGGGTCCGCCTGCAGCCCGTCCAGCTCCAGCGGCGGATCGAGCGCGCGATGGAGACCGACCGGCTGTCCGGCGCCGATCGAATCCTTGTCCCCAACCGGTTCCGGGTCTACCTCCATCCCGACGACCTCGCCGGCTTCGGCGACATGTCGACGAGCCTCGCCGCCGAGCTGGCCGACGGCGCCTTCGCCTTTGCCCGGCGCCATCGGTACGCGGTCGTCGACCGGCCGCGGGTCGATCTCGTTGCGGACCCGAAGGTCAATCCAGGCGAGATCCGGGTCGAGGCCCGTTTCGCCGACCCGGAGCCGTCCCGGCCGGCGAACGGGGATGCGCGCGACGATGGCGATGGCACCGGGACGCCCGAGCCCACGGCCCCGGCCCGGACGATGGTGTTCAAGGTCCCGGTCGTCGAGCGCCCGCCGGCCCGACTCCGCGAGATCCGGCCGAACGGCACGCAACGCGAGATCGAGATCGACGGGGCGATGCTGACGATTGGTCGCGCCGGCGACAACGCGCTCGTCCTCCATGACGCGAAGGTGTCGCGCCATCACGCCCGACTCCAGGCCCGACGCGGGACGCTTGTCCTGACGGACCTCGGCAGCACCAACGGATCGCGGGTCAACGGCGCCCGCGTCGACGAGGTCGTCCTCGGCGAGGGCGACCGCATCGAGCTCGGGGACACGGTCCTGGTCGTCGAGTCCCTGCCGAGCCACTGAGTGGACGCCTTCGCGGCGAGCCTGTGGCTCCTTCGCCTCCTGTTTCTCGTGCTCCTCTACCTGTTCCTGTTCGCGGTCGTCCGCGTGCTCGTCCGCGACCTGCGCGCCGCGGCCCGGGAGCCGGGCGCGGAGCTCGGCCGGCTGCGCGTGCTCGAATCGCCGAGCGGTGAGCCGGCCAGCGGGGCGACGTTCGGGCTCGACGCGCTGACGACCCTCGGCCGAGACGTGAACAACACGATCGTCGTCGACGACCCCTTCGCCTCGTCCGAGCACGCCGTCCTGAGCTACCGCGGCCGGACGTGGTACGTCGAGGACCTCGGCAGCACCAACGGCACGTACGTCAACGGCGGCCGGGTCGACGGCGTCTCGCCGATCGGCTTCGGCGACGAGCTCCAGGTCGGCCAGGTCCGGATGCGGCTCGAGCGGATCCGCCGGTGAGCGGGCCTGGCTCGGCGGCGCCGGCCCAGCCCGGCGGGCCGGCCTTCGAGCTGCCGCCGATCCTCGCCGGCATCCACCCGCGAGCCCGCTGGCGGGAGCTCGGGCTTCTCGTCCTCGTCGCCGTGGCGCTGACGGTCGGCAGCATCTCGCTCGGGGCGACGCTGCGGGCGCGATCCGGGGAGGCGGGGCAGGGGATTCCGGACGGTGCCTTCGCCCCGTACGGCGCCTCGTTGCTCGCGATCTACCTGCTGGCGCTCCTCGCCGCGCACCTCGGCCAGGTCCTCGCCGGGCGGCGCGGCGACCAGGTGCTGCTGCCAGCGGTCGGGCTGCTCGGCGGCATCAGCCTGCTGCTCATGGAGCGGCTGCCGCAGACGCTCGGCGGCCAGTTCGGCGGCCTCGCCCAGACGCAGCTCGTCTGGCTGATCATCGCCCTCGCGATCGTGACGGCGATCGCCATCGCCGTCCGCTCCGACAGCTGGCTCCGTCTTTACAAGTACACGTGGGCTGCGGCCGGCGTGGGCCTCCTGCTCCTGACCTTCGTGTTGGGCCGGGACGTCAACGGCGCCCGCCTGACGCTCGAGATCGGTCCGTTCAGTGGCCAGCCCTCGGAGCTGTTGAAGGTCATCCTCGTCGTGTTCCTCGCCGGCTACCTCTCCGAGAATCGCGCCCTGCTCGTCGAGCAGTCGACGCGCGTCGGCCCGGTCGCGCTTCCGCCGTTCCCGTATCTCGCGCCGATGGTCGCGATGTGGGCCATCGCGTTGCTCATCGTCGTCGTCCAGCGCGATCTCGGTGCGGCGCTGCTGTTCTTCGCGGTGTTCCTCCTGCTCCTCTACATCGCGACGGCCCGCTGGAGCTTCGTCGTCCTCGGTCTCGTGGCCTTCCTCCTCGGCGGCGCGCTGATGTACCTCCTGTTCGACCATGTCCAGCAGCGCGTCGACATCTGGCTCGATCCATTTGCCGACCCGCGCGGGGCCGGCTACCAGATCGTCATGGCGCTCTACGCCTTCGGCCGCGGCGGCATCCTCGGGACGGGTCTCGGCAACGGGCTCCCGACGGTCGGCGGCGGACAGCCGGGCGGGATCCCGGAGGTCCACACGGACTTTCCGCTGGCGGCCCTCGGCGAGGAGCTGGGGCTCATCGGGGTGCTCGCGATCCTCGGCCTCTACCTGGTCGTCATCGAGCGAGGGCTGCGGATCGCCGCGGCGGCCGCCGACGAGTTCCGCGCGCTCCTCGCGGCCGGCCTGTCGCTCGTCGTCGGCGTCCAGGCGTTCATCATCGCGGCCGGCAACCTCAAGCTCATCCCCCTCACCGGGATCACGCTGCCGTTCATCTCGTACGGCGGGTCGTCGCTCCTCGCGAACTCGATCGTCGTCGGGCTGCTGCTCGCCCTGTCGGACCGCGGCGTCGAGCCACCGCGACCGCCGCGCAGCGGGCGCCGGCTCGCTCGCCTGTTCGACCGGGGCGCGCCGTGACGATGATCGCGGCCGATCGACGACGACCGGCACGACGGCCGGTCGGGGCGAACATCGCCCGCGTCGGGCTCGTGCTGGCCATCGCGTTCGGCGGCCTGGCCGCGGGCGCCGGCTACTGGCAGGTCGCCCGCGCGACGCCGCTCTCGAACGCCCCCGACAACCCGGCCGTCGTTGCCGCTGCGCGGCGCGCCGTTCGCGGCGAGATCGTCGACCGTGATGGCGAGTGGCTGGCCCGCAGCCGGCGAGACCCCAACGGCGAGCCGTACCGGGTCTATCGCTCGCCGATCCTCAGCCCCGTCGTGGGCTACTCGTCACGGCTCTTCGGCTCGGCCGGTCTCGAGCGGACATACGACGCGCAGCTCGTCGGGCTGGCACGCCCGGATCCCGTGTCGGACCTCCTCAAGAAGTTCGACCCCGACCCGACCGATCCGCAGCGGCTGACGCTCAGCCTGTCGCTGACGCTCCAGCAGGCCGCGGTGCGCGCGCTCGGCAAGGACCGCGGCGCCGTCGTCATGATCCAGCCCCGGACGGGCGAAGTCCTCGCCCTCGCCTCGACGCCCATCTACGACGCGTCGGCGGTCGCCAACCCGGCGACGTCCGAGGCCGCCTTCGCCGAGATCCAGGCCGACCGGTCACAGCCGCTCCTGCCGCGCGCGACCCAGGGCCGCTACGTGCCGGGCTCGGTGTTCAAGATCGTGACGGCGATGGCGGCGCTCGATTCAGGCGCGGTCACGCCCGAGACGACGTACGAGCAGCAGCCGGCGGCCGAGCGGGACGGCCTGCTCGTCGAGGGTTTCCGCATTCGGGACGGGCACCACCTCTTCACCGGCAATCGGGCGCTCGACTTCGTCGAGGCGACCGAGGTCTCCTGCAACATCTGGTACGCCCTCGCCGGCCTCGACACCGGGCCCGAGGCGCTCGCCCGCACCGCCGACCGGGCCGGCTTCGACGACACGATCCCGTTCGACCTGCCGCTCGGTCCGTCGCAGGTGACGAACGGCGGCGGCGACTTCGGGGCGGGGTTCAAGGACGCGGTGGAACTGGCCAACGCGGCCTATGGCCAGGGCGAGACCGTCGTCACACCGTTCCAGATGGCGCTCGTCGCGGCGGCCGTGGCGAATGACGGCGTCATCATGGAGCCCCACCTCGTGACCTCGATGACCGGCGAGCGCACCGGCACGCGACGGATCGAGCCGCAGCCGTGGCGGCAGGTCGTCACGCCGCAGGTGGCCCGCGAGATCCAGGCCGCGATGCAACGTGCCGTCGAGGGCGAGCTCGGGCGCCAGTTCACGCCCGGCGCCGACGTGCCCGGCGTCGAGGTCGCCGGCAAGTCGGGCACGGCCGAGCTCGACGGGGGCGCCAACCCGCACTCGTGGTTCATCGGCTTCGCCCCGGTCGACAACCCGCAGGTCGCGATCGCGGTGCTCGTCGAGGGCGGCGGCCGGGGAGGGGAGCGGGCCGCGCCGCTCGCGGGGGCGATGATGAAGGCGGCCCTCGACCTGCTCGGTGACTGACGCCGGCGGGCCGCGCCCGCGGCCCCGCATCGAGCGCCTCGGTCTCGCGGTCGTGGCGATCGGCATGGCGGCCCTGTTCGGCGTGGTCGCCGTCGCGGCCTGGGCCGGCGGGGAGGTGTTCCTCGCCGCCATGGGCGCGATCGGCTGCCTCATGACGCTCTGGGTCGGCGCGCTGACGGCGTTCCGCGGCTAGGTGTGATTCACGGGCACGTTGGAAGGCCCGCGAACCCCTTTGGGGAACCCGACGTACTATCCAGTGACACGCCGCGGACCCCGCGTCCGTCCCACCGGGACCGCGCCCCCACCTGATCCCCCGGCGGCGTCCCCATCCCGAGAGAGGCCGATGACGAAGATCCAGGAAACCGGCGACAAGGTCCTCGCCAACGTCGAGCGGGTGATCGTCGGCAAGCACGCCGAGGTGCGGCTCGCGCTCGTCGCCCTGATCTGTCGCGGCCACCTCCTCATCGAGGACGTGCCGGGCACCGGCAAGACCGTCCTCGCCAAGGCCATCGCCCGGAGTCTCGGCTGCAGCTTCCGGCGGATCCAGTTCACGCCGGACCTGCTGCCCTCGGACGTGACCGGGCTCTCGATCTACAACCAGAAGACCCACGAGTTCGAGTTCCGGCCCGGGCCGATCATGGCCCAGGTCGTCCTTGCCGACGAGATCAACCGTGCCACCCCCAAGACCCAGTCGGCGCTGCTCGAGACGATGGAGGAGCGGCAGGCGACGATCGACGGCGTCACCCACCCGATGCCGGATCCCTTCCTCGTCATCGCGACCCAGAACCCGATCGAGTACGAGGGCACGTTCGCGCTGCCCGAGGCCCAGCTCGACCGGTTCATGCTCCGCATCCGCCTCGGCTACCCGCAGCCCATCGAGGAGATCGTCATCCTCGACGAGCAGAAGCGAACGCACCCGCTCGAGGACATCAGCGAGGTCTGCTCGGTCGACGAGCTGCGGCGGATGCAGGAGGCCGTGCGGGAGATCTACGTCGACTCCACGGTGTCCGACTACATCGTCCGGCTCGTCAACGGCACGCGGAACCACCCCGACGTCTATCTCGGCGCCTCGCCGCGCGGCTCGATCGCGCTCTACCGGGCCGGCCAGGCGCTCGCCGGGCTCCTCGGCCGCGACTACGTCATCCCCGACGACATCAAGGCCCTCGCCGAGCCGGCCCTGTCGCACCGCGTGATCATCAAGACGAGCTCGACGATCCACGACGTCCAGGCCTCGCAGGTCATCCGCGAGCTCCTCGACTCGACCTCGATCGAGAACGTCCACCCAACCGGCGGCGGGCCCCGCGACCTGCGCACGTCGGCGCCCAAGGCGACCGGCGCCTAGCCGGCCGGTCCACCGGAGGGGAGTCGCGCCGTGCTCCGGCGCCTGCAGCTGTTCCTCATCGGCGGCGTCCTGCTGCTCGCCGCGTTCTCGACCGGCTTCCAGTTCCTCTTCTACCTCGTCTACCTCTCGATCCTCGTGGTGGGCGGCTCGTACGTGCTCACGCGACTGGGTCTGTCGGACCTCGAGGCCGGTTATGCCGTGAGCCAGCTCCACGGCCACGTCGGCGACCGGCTGAAGGTCACGTACACGCTGCGCAACACGAGCGTCGTCCCGAAGCTCTGGCTCGAGGTCCACAACCCGACGAGCCTGCCGGGCGGGCTGCCCGGCCGGGCGATCAACCTCGCCGGCCGGTCGGAGCGGTCGTGGCTCATTCGCGCGCCGCTCGTCCGGCGCGGCCACTTCCGGATCGAGCCGCTCCAGATCCAGACCGGCGACCCGTTCGGGTTCTTCGAGGCATCGGCGTCCGTGGGCCAGGGCGTCAGCGTCGTCGTCTACCCGCGGATCGAGGCGCTGCCCCTCTGGCGAATCCCGGCGGCGAGCCTCGAGGGCAGCCACTCCGCCCCGGAGCGGACGCTCCAGACAACGCCGCTCGCGACGACGGTGCGGCCCTGGGCGCCCGGCGACAGCTTCAACCGGATCCACTGGAAGAGCACCGCCCGCCACGGCGAGATCCAGGTCAAGGAGTTCGATCTCGAGACGACGGCCGACGCGTGGCTCGTCGTCGACCTCGAGCGGGGCATCCACGCCGGGCACGGTGACGACTCGTCGATCGAGGTGGGCATCCGGGCCGCCGCCTCGATCGCCGACAAGGCGCTGTTCGAGAACCGCAGCGTCGGCATGACCGTCAACGCCCACCGGATGGCGATCCTGCCGGCCGACCGCGGCGGCCGCCAGCACCTCAAGATCATGCAGCTGCTCGCCGCGGTCGACGCCGACGCAGCGACCTCGCTCGACGAGGTCCTCGTCGCAACGGTCTCGCGGCTGCGTCGCGGGATGACCGCGGTCGTCATCACGCCGTCGCTCGACACCTCGTGGGTCAGGCCGCTGGCGACGCTCCGCAGCCGCGGCGTTGGCTGCGTGGCCGTGACCTTCGACGTCGAAGCCTTCGACCGGCAGGGTCGCGAGGAGCAAGCCGCGGTCGAGGGCCGGGCTGCCGAGGAGCCCGATCCCGCCGCGGTCGAGCAGCGGGCGAAGAAGGCCCGCGCCCTCCGACACGCGCTCGCCGAATACGAGCTGCGGACCTACACGCTTGCACCGAACCGACCGCTGGGCGAGGTGCTCATCGGATGACGACGCTCCAGGACGAGCTCACGCCGACGCTCCCCGCGGCACTGCGGCGGATCCCGCTCCGACCGGCCGAGGGCTGGCTCACGTTGTTCCTCGTCATCGTCATGACCGTCGCGGTTGCATGGTCGTTCGACGATGCCGCGTGGGTGCCGGGCGGTGCGGAGCTCGGCGACTTCTTCATGCCGGCGGGGATCCTCGCCGTGCTCATCGGCTTCGCGACCGCGAAGGTCGGCTGGTCGCGCTGGCTCAGCCACTTCGTCGGGGCGGTGTTCGCGGCGCTCATCCTGCCGATCTGGGTCGGGGCGGCGATCGACCCGGCAGAGGGCGCGACGATCGGCGAGCTCTATCGCGCCACGGCGTCGTCGGTCACGCGAGCGTGGATCGACCTGGCGATCCTCAACAAGTCGGTCACCGTCCAGACGGGCCACTACCTGCTCGCGATCGGAATCGTCGTCTGGTCCGTCGGGCACTTCGCCGCGTACGGCGTGTTCGGCCATCGACGCCCGCTCGATGCCGTCATCGTCGTCGGACTGATTCTCCTCGGGAACATGTCGATGACGGCGAACGAGCAGCTGCCGTTCCTCGTCCTGTTCAGCGTCGCGGCGCTCGGCGTCCTGGCGCGATCGCATGCGTTCGACGAGCAGACGACGTGGATCCGGCGCCGGATCGGCGACGCAGGCGCGGTGCGTGGCCTTTACTTGCGCGGCGGCGCGGCCTTCATCGCGCTTGCGGTCGCCGGCTCGCTCATCCTGACCGCGGCGGCGTCGTCCGCCCCGCTCGCCGGCCAGTGGACGGCGGTCGGGGAGCGGCTCATCGACATCAGCCAGTGGCTGCAGCGGATCCTGCCGTTCGGCGGAAACCCGCGCTCGGTTGGGGTGGGGTTCGGTCCGCAGGCGCTCATCACCGGCCAGTGGTCGACCGACCAGTCGCACGCGGTGACGATCCAGGTTGCGGCAACCGAGACCGAGGACTTCTACTGGCGGGCAACCGTCTACGACCGCTTCGACGTCAACGGCTGGAGCTGGAGCACGAGCGACGAGATCGAGCGCGCGGGCGGCGAGTTCCTCCTCGGCGACATGGCCGACGATCCGAGCCGCGTCGGCGGCCGGCGCGAGCTGCGCTTCTCGGTCCAGCCGGTCGGGTTGCGGGGCCCGTGGGCGCTGAGCCCGATGGACCCGGCCTGGGTGAGCCGCGACAGCGAAGTCGTCTCGGTCGGCCTCGACGGGTACTTCGGCGGGATCCGCCTCGACGGTGGGCAGCGGCCGTACGAGGTTCTCGCCTGGGTCCCGATCGTCGGCGAGCAGGCCGAGGGCGGCCTGAGCCAGAACCGGCTTCGGGCGGCCGGCACCGACTATCCCGGCGAGATCGTCGCCCTGTACACGCAGGTGCCGGACGGCGCGATCGGCCCGGACGGCGAGGCCCTCATCGCCCGCATCAGGGAGCTCGCACCGGACTCCAACCCGTTCGACATCGCCGACACGGCCGTGAATATCCTTCGTGGGCGGACGTTCACCTACGACACGGACGTCCGCGACGTGACCGACTGCCAGACGCTCGGCGCCGTCGAGTGCTTCGCCCGCTACAAGCGCGGCTACTGCCTCCACTACGCGAGCACGATGGCCGTGCTGCTTCGGGAGATGGGCATCCCGACCCGCCTCGCCGAGGGCTTCCTGCCGGGTACGCGTGATTCGACCGGTCGGGAGGCAATCGCCTCGTCGGCCCAGCACGCCTGGGTCGAGGTCTACTTCCCGGGCTACGGCTGGGTCGCGTTCGACCCGACCGGCGGCGGCGTCGCGCAGGCCGGCCCGCTGCCCTCGGGCGCGCCGCTTGCCAGCACTCGACCCTCGGCGGTGCCGCTGACGCGGCCGCCGGAAACCGATCCGGACGTGCCGCCCGCCGGCGGCGGCCAGCTGCCGCCCGGGTCGACGACGTCGCGGGGTGGCGACGCGCCGCTGCTGATCGCGATCGCGATCGTGCTGCTGCTCGCGGTCAGCGGGCTCGCGTTCGTCGCATGGCAGCGCGGTCCGCGGGGCGACCTCACCGCCGACGGCGTCTGGCGGAGCATCGCCCGGACGGCGGGGCGATTCGGCTTCGGGCCGCGCCCGACGCAGACGGTCTACGAATACGCCGGTTCACTCGGCGACGTCCTGCCGGCGTCGAAGCCGGAGCTCCAGACCGTGGCCCGGGCGAAGGTCGAGGTCGCGTACGGCCGGCGGATCCTCGGCGACGACGGCATGCGGGCGCTGCGTGACGCGCAGCGCCGGCTGCGCGTCGGCCTCCTGCGCCTCGCGCTCCGGCGCAAGGAGCGGCGCGCGCGGCGACGGGGCCGTTCGACCTAGCGCTAGAGCGCGCCGGTTCGCTCGCGTTCGACGCTGACCGCCACGGCGCGCTCCTCGAGGAGCGGCGCCAGGTGCTCGGTGAGGTTGTGGGCGCGGAGCGTCGGCCGCCCGTTGCGCAGCTCGACGATCGAGATCCCGCAGAGCGCGAAGGGCAGCGTCCAGAATCGCTCGAGCGGCAGGCCCAGCAGTGTCAGCACGGCGACCTTGAACACGCCGTCGTGCCCGACGAGGATCGTCCACGGCTCATCGGTCAGGCTGTCGCCGTAGCCCGGGACGCGGCGATCCGACCGCGGCGCCCCGGGCGCGCGATCGGCCATGGCCCCGAGCAGCCGCGCGAGCGCCGGTCGCACGCGGCCCTCGACGTCACGAATCGATTCGCCGCCGGGTGCGTGGGCCTCGAGCGGCGCGCGACGCCAGGCCTCGAGGACGTCCGACCAGCGCTCCGCGATCTCCGCTCCCAGCAACCCCTCCCACTCGCCCTGGCCGATCTCGGCGAAGCCCTCGTCGGCCCGGCGCGGGATCGAGCGCCCGAACGCGTCGGGTCGCGCGGCGGCATCGGCGACGAGCTCCGCCGTCGTTGCTGCGCGAGCGAGCGGGGAGTGGACGATCTCGACCGGAGCTCCGACGGGAACCGGCAGCGCCGGCGTCGCGCGCGGCCTGGCGAGCCGCGCCGCCGCGAGCTCCGCCTGTCGCCGGCCGACGGGCGATAGCGGCACGTCGCTGCGGCCCTGGAAGCGGCCCTCGACGATCGCGGTCGACTCGCCGTGGCGGAGCAGGACGATGACCGCGTCGAGGCCCGCCGGCGCGATCGGGTCCGAACCGGCGGTCAGCGATCGCCCCCGAGGCGGATGACCCACAGGTCGAGGACCGCCTCGTGCCGGCGGATCGCCTCTGCGACGCCGGCGGGGACCTGGTCGTCGAGCGCGAGGATCATGAACGCGTCCTCGCGGGGCCGGGTCCGGGCAAGGTGCATCGCGCTAATGTTCACGTCCGCCTCGCCGAGGATGATTCCGATGCGGCCAACCGTCCCCGGCTTGTCCTGGTGGCGGGTGATGAGCATGACGTCGGCCGGCGCCATGTCGAGCCAGTAGTCGTCGAGGCGCGTGAGCCGCGGTCCGCCGTGGCCGATCGTTCCGGCGACCGTCACCGGCCGGCCCTCCGACTCACCGGACAGCGTCAGCAGCGCGGAGTAGGCGCCGGCCTCGGGCGTCTTCCGTTCGACGACCGTGATTCCGCGGGCACGCGCGAGGGCGCCGGCGTTGACGAGGTTGACGCGCTCGGTCGTGCTGTTCTCGAGCAGCCCCCGCAGGACCGCGGCCGTCAGTGGCGTCGCGTCGAAGTGGGCCGGCTCGCCGGCGAGCTCGAGGGTCAGGGTTCGGACGGCGCTCCGGGCGAACTGCGCGAAGAACCGGCCGAGCGTCTCGGCGAGAGGCAGGTACGGCGCGATCGCGCCCGCTGTCTCGGGCGTGAGCAGCGGCGCGTTGACGGCGTACCGCGCCGGGCGGCCGGCGAGGACGTCGAGGACCTGACCGGCGACCTCCTCGGACACGAGGACCTGCGCTTCCTCGGTCGACGCGCCGAGGTGCGGCGTCAGCAGGGTGTTTGGGGCCGCGAGGAGCGGCGAGTCCTTCGGCGGCTCCTGCTCGAAGACGTCGATCGCCGCGCCACCGAGCCGGCCCTCGCGGAGTGCCTCGGCGACAGCCCCTTCGTCGACGACGCCGCCGCGGGCGACGTTGAGCAACAGCGCGCCGCGCTTCATGCGCGCGATCGCCGCCTTGTCGATGAGCCCGCGCGTCGTCCGGGTCAACGGCACGTGGACCGTCACGACGTCGCTGCGAGCGAGGAGGCTGTCGAGGTCCGTCAGCTCGACCCCGTGCAGCGCCGCCTGCTCGGCGGTGACATACGGGTCGGAGCCAATGACGGTCATCTCGAGCCCGCGCGCGCGATCCGCGATCGCCTGGCCGATCTTGCCGAGGCCGACGATCCCGAGCGTCCGTCCGCGCAGCTCGCTGCCGGTGAACGCAGAACGCTTCCACTCGCCGCGGCGGACGGATGCATCCGCTGGCGCGATGCGCCGGGCGAGGCCGAACAGCAGCGCGAGCGTGTGCTCGGCCGCGGCGATCGTGTTGCCGGTCGGTGCATTGACGACCGTGATCCCGGCCCGTGTCGCCGCCTCGAGGTCGACGTTGTCGACACCGACGCCCGCTCGACCGATGACGAGGAGCCGCGTGCCCGCGCCGATGAGATCGGCGTCGACCTGGACCTGGCTGCGGACGACGAGCGCCTCGTAGTCGCCGATCGCCGAGCAAAGCTCCGCGCGCGACAGGCCGGCTCGCTCGTCGACGTCGTGGTGGGCTCGGAGGAGGTCGACGCCTTCCTTCGCGAGGGACTCGGCGACGAGGACCCTCATCCCGTGAGCGTCACGCCGGCGCGGGGTGGCGGGCCAGCCCGAGGACTTCGATCGCGGCGGCCTCGGCGGCGCCGACGCCGGCCCCGGGTGTCACGTCGAGACCCAGCTCGAGGCCGACGGTCTCGATGGCCGAGACGGCGCCGAGGATCTCCTCGACGGTCACAGCGCCGAGATGGCCGAGGCGGAAGATCCTGCCGCTCAGGCGGTCCTGGCCACCGGCGACGATCACGCCGTGGCGCTTCAGCCCCGCGTTGAATGCCTTCCACTCGGCACCGTCGGGCAACCACGCCGCCGTCACCGTCTTCGAGGCGAACGCCGGATCGGCGAAGGGCCGGAAGCCGATGGCCGCGACGCCGGCGAGCGCCGCCGCGGCACACGCCGCGTGCCGGGCGAAGACGTTCTCGGCGCCCTCGGCCTCCATGAGCCGGACGCCCTCGGCGACCTGGTACACGACGGCGATGGCCGGCGTCCATGGCGTCTCGCCCTTGGCGTGACCGTCGCGGTGCTTGCGGAGGTCGAGGTAGTAGCGCGGCATCCGCGCCGACTCCATCGCCGTCCACGCGCGCGGCGAGGCGGCGACCATCGCGAGGCCGGGCGCCGCCATCCACGCCTTCTGCGACCCCGTGACGGTGACGTCGACGCCCCAGTCGTCCATCGCGAACGGCACGGCGCCGAGGGAGGAGACGGCGTCGACGAGGATGAGCGCCTCGGGGGCCGCCTGGCGGACGGAGGCGGCGAGCTCGCGGAGCGGGTTCATCACCCCGGTCGATGTCTCGTTGTGGGTCAGGAGGGCGGCCTTCCATGGCCCGCCGCGCACCAGCGCCTCGCGGACCTGCTCCGGGTCGGCGGCGTGGCCCCACTCGACGTCGAGCCTCGTCACGTCGGCCCCGTAGGCGGAGGCGATCGCGGCGAACCGGTTGCCGAACGCGCCGATCGAGACGCCCAGGACCTTGTCGCCCGGCGAGAGCGTGTTCACGACGGCCGCCTCGAGCCCGCCGGTGCCCGCGCACGACAGGATGGCGACGTCGCCCGTCGTCCCGAAGTACGGCTTCATCCCCTCGAGGATGCGCTCGAGCATCGCGGCGAACTCGGGTCCCCGGTGGTTGATCATCTGGTGGCCGCCGACCTCGCGGACCGACGGTGGCAGAGCGGTTGGGCCGGGGATGCGCAGGTTCGGCTCGAAGCGGTCCACGGCGATCTCCTGCGGGGACGGGCGGTTGCGCCGGACGGTGCCACCGATGGTCGCAGATGGCGCCCGTTCGTGCCACCATTCGTGGCCCCCCGGCAACGTCGCACCGCCCCTGATCCGTTCGTCTCTTTCGGGCGTTCTCACCCCAGGAGGACCGTTGGACCAGCACCCGACCCGCCCCTCGCGCCACGTCGGGCCGACGTTCGTCCCGGCGTCCCGGCGCCGGCGGCGCCGGATCCCGTGGCGGATCGTGGTCGTGGCCGGGCTCCTGGCGGTTGCTCTCGGGGTTGGGGCGGTCTGGACGAACGCGTTCGGGGCGGGGGACCGCTGGAGCGGCCTGCTGGCGCGGATCGACCTGATCCTCGACCCGCCGCCGGACCGCCCGATCCGGCCGATCGTCACGGTCACGCCATCTCCTTCGCCCTCGGCCACGCCGACGCCGAGCCCGGCCTCGCTGCCGCCGGACGTCACGCCCTCGCCGAGCCCGACACCGACCCCGACGCCCGCCCGGGTGCCGGTCGACGTCAAGATCGTCGACGACCACGAGGCGGTGTTCACGACCGAGATCACGAAGGAGTGGTGCGCCCCGGCCGGCGTCCAGATGGTCCTGGCGATCCACGGCAAGGCGGATACGTCGGAGGCGTTCCAGCGAAAGCTCGTGAGCCGGGTCAAGGAGTGGGAGAGCTGGCAGGACAGCCACAACGGTGACTGGGGCCCGAACGCGATGATCCTCGCGTTGGAGGCGTACGGGGTCTACGGCTACCAGCTCGAGGCGTACGAGTCGCGGGCCGAGGCGATCCGCCGATCCGCCCGGGCGATCAACGAGACGAACGCGCCGGTCATCCTCATGGCCTGGCGCGGCGCCCACACGTGGGTCATGACCGGGTACAAGGCCAACGCCGACCCGTCGCTGTTCCCGGACGCGGTCGTCAGCGGGACCTACATCCTCGACCCGTGGTACCCGCGGGTGTCGACGATCTGGGGCCCGTCGGACGGGCCCGGCGTCTTCCAGGACAACGCCGAGATGGTCCGCAACTTCCTGCCCTGGCGACGCCCGGAGGGCAAGTACCCGGACCGCGACGGCAAATTCCTCATCATCGCCCCGACGCTGCCCCGGGCCTGAGCGGCGTCAACGGCCCTCGAGGAGCTCCTCCCGGGCCTCGCCGGGTCGGATGGAGCGGATCCGCGGCACGAGGGCGAGCGCGAGCAGGGCGACCTTTGCCGCCTGGCCGATCGCGAAGCCGAGCGGGACCGCGATGAGGCCCATCGACGGCGCCAGCGCGTTCGCCACGCCGATCGTGATCGCGAACGCCGCGAGCGACGCCAGCACCTGGAGGAGCGTGTTCCGGGTCGCGTAGATCGCCCGGCTCAGCAGGTGGGTGATGCTCTCGAA
Organism: Candidatus Limnocylindrales bacterium; assembly: GCA_036556145.1. GTDB lineage: Bacteria > Chloroflexota > Limnocylindria > Limnocylindrales > CSP1-4 > JACDAV01. The sequence continues at coordinate 25,224 of DATBKB010000018.1, forward strand.
CGGGATCGCGAGCGTGAACGCCGCGAGGACGGCGACGGTCCGGTCGACCTGCTCGGCCGTGAACTGCTCGCCGCCGAGCAGGACCTCGATCGCGAAGCGCGAGAGCAGGAACAGGGCCACGGCGGCCAGCACCGTGAGCAGCGTCAGGCTCGCGAGGTTGCGGCCGAGAATCCGGCCGAACGCGCCGCGGTCACCGGCCGCCGCCGCGGCCGACAGCGCCGGGAACGCCGCGAGCGCGAACGAGATGCCGATGACCGTGACGGGCACGCTCTGGAAGTT
>DATBKB010000019.1:0-8923 GCA_036556145.1 Candidatus Limnocylindrales bacterium
GCCGTCGACTCGCTTGGAGGCCGTGCGGGGGAGGCGTCCCGCCGGAATCTCGGCCACGGGCCAGGGTTCGGGCGGGAAGATCGGGTCGGCGACTTCGAGCGTCGGCTCCGGCGTGGTGGTGGGCAAGGGACGGATCGACGCGGACGGTGACGGGCTCGGTGGCGGGCTCTCAGGGATCGGCAAGCTCTCGACCGAGCATGCGGTCACGGCGCAGGTCACCAGGACCGCCAACAGTGGTCGGCGCATGAGCCTGAGACGTGGGAACGGCGCCCGCGGTGTCACTGCACCGGCGGCCACCCCGCGTACCGACCGAATTCCAACCACATTGCACAAACACGACGCGGGCGGGCGCCTGGAGGCGCGGTTTCATCAATGAGGTTGGAGATTCGCGCCGATGGGCCGGTGTCGGAGGCCTCGGAGGACTTCGGAAGGCCGTCCGAACGGCGATTCGGGCCGAATCTGTTCGACCTGGTTGGAAATGTGCGCCTTCGCCCGGGGGACCGCCCGTCGGCGTGGCCCGCGCTCGGCCGGGGGGCCGGCCGGCACTCAGGCGGGCGTCACTCTCCGATGACCGACCAGAGGAAGCCCATCATGATGAAGAAGCCCGTGAAGAGGGAGATCAGCCCGAGGCCGCCATACGGCGAGTTCGCGCCCTCGTGCGGCACGAACTGCAGGCCGATCCCGAAGAGCAGCGCCCAGCCGACGAACAGCAGCCCGAACACCCACTTCCCGTTGGGACCCAGCAGGCGGCGGTGCCACGACTGGCTGCCCTCGGCGACCATCGCCGCCTTGAGCCAGACGTAGACCATGCCGACCGTCACGAGGGTCGCGATCCCGAACGGGATCGGCTGCTGGAACGCGATCGTGAACAGCTGCACCGGCGACCTCCGCGGCCGATGCTAGCAGAACCCGGGAGCCCCGCCGGCGGGCAGCCTACGATGACGGCGTGTCCCCCTCCGCTCGGAACGGGCCGAGCCCGACCGTCTTCGACCGACTCGGTCGCTTCGTCGTCCGACGCCACCGCGCCGTCATCGTCGCGTGGGTGCTCGTCATCGCCGCCGCGGTCCCCTTCGCGCCGCGGGTCGGCGAGGTGCTCCGAGCCGGCGGCTTCAGCCTCGACGACCTCGAGTCCTCGCGTGCGCGCGAGGTCCTGACGCGCGAGCTCGGCCGGCCGTCGTCGGCGGTCGTCGTCGTGCTCCACAGCGAGCGCTGGCAGGCGGGCAGCCCGGAGTTCGAGGCGGCCGCCGCGCAGGTCGTGGGTGACGTTCCGGCCGCGGAGCACGTCGCCGGGGTCGCCTCGCACCTCGTTGCGCCGGACCAGGTGTCGGCCGATCGGCGCACCGCCTACGACATCGTCTTCCTCGACCTCCCGCCCGACGACTCGCCGGAGGCGCTGCCCGGCCTGAAGGCCGCGGTCAAGTCGGTGGACGGCCTCGAGGTCGGGCTGGCCGGCGGACCGGCGTTCTACGACGACGTCCAGCGGGTCTCCGAATCCGACCTGCAGCGCAGCGAGGTCGTCTCACTGCCGCTCGCGGCCCTCGCGCTGTTGTTCGTCTTCGGTTCGGTCGTCGCGGCGGCGGTGCCGCTGGCGGTCGGTGGCGCCTCGGTCGTCGTCGCGCTCGGGGTCATTTTCCTGATCGCGTCGGCCACGCCGATGAGCATCTTCGTGCTGAACCTCGCGACGCTCCTGGGGCTGGGCCTCGGCGTCGACTACTCGTTGCTGATGACGAGCCGCTTCCGCGAGGAGCTCGCCGCGCGACGCGGACCCGACCGGGAGGCAGAGGCCGTTCGCGTCAGCGTCGCCACGGCCGGGAGGGCGGTGTTCTTCAGCGGTCTCACCGTCCTGCTCGGGCTGCTCGGTCTGGTGCTCTTCGAGTTCATGATCCTGCGCTCGGTCGGGATCGCCGGCGCGGTCGTCGTCGCGCTCGCGGTGGCCTCCGCGCTGACGCTCCTCCCGGCGCTCCTCACCGTGATCGGGACGCGGCTCGACGCGCTTCGTGTCCGCAAGGTGGCGGTATCCGCGGGCACGGATGGCCCGTGGGCGCGGATCGCCCGCGCGGTCATGCGCCGGCCCGTCGCCGTCCTCATCCCGACGCTCGCGTTCCTCCTGGTGCTCGGGCTGCCGTTCCTCCACGCTCGGTTCAACGCCCCCGACTCGGCGATCCTGCCGGCGTCGGTGCCGTCGCGCGAGGCGTTCGACCGGCTCATCGACCAGTTCGGCGAGGGCTCCTTCGCGCCGCTGGCCCTCGCGATCCGGACGAGCGGACCGGCGACGGACCCGGACAACGTCGCTCGGCTCTTCGAGTACTCGCGCCGTCTCGCCGCGGATCCGCGGATCGTGCGCGTCGATTCGCTCGTCGACATCGACGCGCGACTGTCGCTCGAGCAGTACCAGCTGCTCTACTCCGCGCCCGGCGGCCCGCCCGACCGCTTCGCCCGCGAGGCCGCGGGCGCGACGACGCGGGGCGACCTCACGACGTTCGCGGTGTTCACGCCGTACGGCCCGAACCGGGAGGAGGCCAAGGCGCTCGTGCGCGACCTGCGCGACCCGGCCGGCGGGCTCGCGCCGCCGCCCGGCGTCAGCGTCCTCGTCAGCGGCGGCGCCGCCGACGTCACCGACGTCGTGAGCCGCATGGCCGCGGACTTCCCGCGGACCGGCGCGTTCATCCTCCTCTCGACGTACCTCGTGCTGTTCGTCCTGCTCCGATCGGTCGTGCTCCCGGCGAAGGCGCTGCTGATGAACAGCCTGTCGATCGTCGCGAGCTTCGGGGCGCTCGTCTGGATCTTCCAGGACGGCAACCTGTCGGCGCTGCTCGGCTTCCGACCGCTCGGCTTCGTCGAGACGAGCCAGCCGATGATCCTGTTCTGCGTCCTCTTCGGGCTCTCGATGGACTACGAGGTCTTCCTGCTGTCGCGGATGAAGGAGGTCTGGGACCGGACCGGCGACAACCGGGAGGCGGTCGCGCGGGGCCTCGAGCGGAGCGGCCGCATCGTCACCTCCGCGGCGCTGATCGTCGTGGTCGTGGCCGGGTCGTTCGCGCTCGCCGACATCGTGCTCATCAAGGCGCTCGGTCTAGGGATGGCGATCGCCGTCGCCCTCGATGCGACCGTCGTCCGGGCGCTGCTCGTCCCCGCGACGATGCGGCTGCTCGGCAAGTGGAACTGGTGGATCCCGGCTCGGCTCGAGCGCTTCGTCGCGTCCCGCCTGCCCCTGACCGAGGCCGAGGCCGAGGCCGTGCGATGAGGCGGGCGATCGCGACGGTTGTGATCGCGATGCTGCTCGCCGGGTGCAGCGGGCCGATCCTCGCCAACCCGCCGGCGCAGCGCCCGGTCGCGACGCCGCCGCCGGAAGCGTCGCCGATCCTGCGCGACGATCCCCAACCGATCGCCTTCCCGCGCGACGACCTGCCGCACGAGCGGCTGACCGAGTGGTGGTATTACACCGGCCACCTGCGCGACGCCGCCGGCGGGCGCTGGGGCTTCGAGTACGTGATCTTCCGAGCCGAGCGCGGCCGCTTCCCGGTGACGTGGGCGTCGCACCTGGCGCTCACCGATGAGGCCGGCGGGACGTTCACCTACGCCCAGCGAAGCGAGATCGGTGCGGCCGTCGATCGTTCGTCGGCCGATGGCGTTGCCTTGTCGCTGACCGGTGGGGCCGCCACGCCGTGGGAGATGCGTGGCTCGAACGGCGTCGACCGCCTCGTCGCCTCGGCGACGGCGGCCGAGACCGCGGGTGAGGCGCGACCGATCGCGCTCGATCTCGCGCTGCGCAGCGAGAAGGAGCCAGCCTTGCACGACGGCGACGGCTGGATCGACTTCGGGCCGGGTGGTGGCTCGTATTACTACTCCAGGACGCGGATGGCCGCGGGCGGCGCGATCGAAGTCGACGACCGCGAGCTCGCGGTCGAAGGCATCGCCTGGTTCGACCACCAGTGGGGCGACTTCATCTCCGTCGGCGGTGGCGGCTGGGACTGGTTCGCGATCAACCTCGATGACGGCACCGACCTGACGCTGTCGCTCGTCCGCGACCGCTCCGGGGCGAACGCGCTCGTCTACGGGACGCTCGTGCGCGAGGACGGGTCGGTCGAACACCTCGCTCGCGAGGCGTTCACGGTCGAGGTCACGGGTCGCTGGACGAGCCCGGTGACGGGCTCCGAGTATCCGGCCGGCTGGCGCATCGAGGTGCCCGGTCAAGCGCTCGTCGTCGACCTCACCCCGACCGTCGCGGGCCAGGAGCTCGACACCCGGCCGACCACCGGGGTCATCTACTGGGAGGGATCGCAGCAGGTCCGGGCGACCCGCGCCGGGCGGGCGCTCGGCGGCGAGGCGTATGTGGAGCTGACGGGGTACGCGACTGCGCCGACGCGGTGACCGCCCTCGCCGCGGTAGCTATGGGGCGGGCGTCGCGACCGGTTGGAGTGGCGGGAGGACGACGCCCGCCTCGGCGGCGAGGAGGCGGAGCTCGGTGTCGAGGCTCTCGAGCTCGGCCAGCACGGACGCCATGTCCTCCGCGGCGCGGCGCCAGGCGGGCTCGTTCGTGAGCGACGCGGCCAGGCCTGATCGCGCCGTGTCGCGCAGCTCGCCGTAGAACGAGGACAGCTGGACCGAGAGCGTCGCCGCGTCCTCCCAGATGACGAGCCTCGCGGCCGCCTCGGAGCCCGTCGAGGAGGTCGAGGCGATCGACCGGAACGTCTGGGCGACGGCACCGGTGTCGAGGTTTCGTTCCCGCAGCAGCGCCTGGAGGCTGTCCTGCGCGCTCGCGAGGCGGACGTTGAGCGATCCGACCTGGGCAAGCGCCGAGCGGGCGACGGGCGGGACGGCCGGCGTCGGCTCGGCGGTGAGCGTCGGCGTCGCGGACACGCCGGGCGAAACGGTCGGCGTCGCCGTCGGCGGCGGAGCGACCATGCCGGCCCGGATGAGGATGCTGCCCATCGCGACGATCGCGACGAGGGTCCCGCCGGCGAGCGCCCCGGCCAGGCCGCCGACGGCCATGAAGAGGCCGGCACGCTTGACGGGCACGCCGAGCACGAGCCGCGTGCCGCATCTCGGGCAGCGCCGAGTGCCGGTTGCCAGCGGGCGGGCGCACACCGGGCAGTTGAAGATCGTCCGCTGCTCGTCGCCGATCGGCAGCGCGTCGGGCAGCGGCTCCGGAAGCGGCCGTCGCGTCCGGGGGCGCGTCGTCCGCGTTCGGGTCTTGGTGGTCGTGCTCGTCGTGGTGGTCGGCATGTCTGGCGTCCATGGCAACGCCGCCGACGGGCGCCGGCGGGTGGCCGGAGGTGAGTCTGGCCCAATGGGGAGGGGCTCCGGAGGGGGACGAAGGTCCCGGCTGTGGCTGGTACCCGAGCGGGCCCGCAGCGGCCGAGGGAGCTAGACGTCGCCCGGACCGGACTCGGCGGTCCTCGGCTGGCGGAGCCAGACGACGAGCGCGACGACGAAGCGGAGCACGAGCGAGAGCCCGTACGACGTGCACCACACGCAGACGGCGCCGATGACGAACAGCTGGACATAGAGGAAGTAGGCCTCGAAGAGCACCCCTGCGAGCGACAGGCCGTAGTGGGCAAGCAGCAAGCCGTAGATGTCCGTCCGCCACCAGGCAAGGGCGAGCGTCAGGAGGACGAGCGACAGGGCAACGCCGAAGACGGCCACCGGGATATCGCCGATCCAGGCGTATTCGCTCCGGGCGACCTCCTCGCAGCCCCTGATCGGCCCGCAGGCGGGGACGCCGCCGCCGAGCTCGACGACAGACAGGTATGACGCGATCGCGAGGCCGACGACGTCGAGCGTCGCCAGGATCGCCGCCGGGTGAAGGCCGAGCAGCCGGCGCGGCGGGACGCGGGCGAGGAGGCTACTCACCGGCGGCGGGTCACGGGGCGGTCGTCACGGAGGAGTCGTCGCGGCCGCGGCGTCCCGGATCGCACCGGCGAGGACATCGTACGGCACGAGGCCGACGATGGCCCGGCCGTTGACGACGAACGTCGGCGTCGAGCGGATGCCCGCGGCAAGGGCGGCGTTCGTCCGGCTCGCGACGGCGGCGCGGGCATCGGCCGAGTCGAGCCGCCGTTCGAAGGCCGGCAGGTCGAGCTCCATCCGCTCGGCCATCGCGACGAGCCGATCGCGCGAGAACGCCCCGCGGTTCTCGCCCGCCTGGTTCCAGAACAGCCAGTCGTGGAACTCCCAATAGCGGTCCTCGGCTCCCGCGGCGTCGGCGGCGGCGGCTGAGAGCGCCGACTCGCTCGGCGTGCCCGTGCCGAGAATGTCGATCGATTGCTCGACGATCCGGACGGTGCCGGGCTGGACGAACTCGGTCACGAGCCGTCCGAGGTAATCGCGCGCGAACCGGCCGCAGATCGGGCACTGGTAATCGGACCAGACCTCGACGACGACCGGGGCATCCGGCGACCCGAGGCTCTCGCCGTCCTGCGGGACCGTCCAACCGCGATCCGGCGGGCTGACGAGCGTGACCGCCCGCGTCGGCTCAGGCGTGGGGGCGGGCCCGCTCAACACGGCCGTGCCGACGATGCCCAGTCCGACCACGACCGCGATGGCGGTCACCAGCACCATCGGCGACTGCCAGGCGGGTCGCCGCACCGAACGGCCCGGTCGCGGGCGGGGCACACCCGACTCGGCGGCGCGCCGAGCGGCGCGACGCTCGCGGCGGCTCACCGGGCGCGTGGGGGTGCGGCGGGAGGTCATGACCCGAGGCTCGCCTCCGTCGCGGCCGCCGAACAGGGCCGAACGACCCTCGCGCAACGGGACCGGCGTCCTCTCGTCTGACGGCGGTCCTCGACACTCTTGTTGAGACTGAGAATCATCCCGCCTGGCCGTCCGGCGTGGGTGCCCACTGATCGAGGGCGGCCTGCAGCTCCGACGCAGTCGGCAGGCCGCCTCGGGCACCGGGCTTCGTGGTCGAGATCGAGGCAGCCACGACGGCGCGGCGCGCCGCATCCTCGAGCGCCTGGCCGGCGGCGAGGCCCGCGGCGAGGGCGCCGTTCACGGCATCGCCCGCGCCGGTCGCGTCGACGGCGGCGACGGACCGCGCCGGCAGCTCGACGACGCCGGAGCCGGTCACGAGCACCGCGCCTGACGCGCCGAGGGTGACGAGCACCGCGGTCGCTCCCGACCCTTCGGCGTTCGGCGCGACCAGCGTGCGGGCCAGCGTGACCGGATCGGTGGTGTCGGACGGGCCTCGGCCGAGTCGCCTGGTCTCGGCGGCCACGAGGACCGACAGCTCGCGGCGATTCGGCGTGAGGACATCGGCCAGGCCGAAGACCGAGCGGTCGAGGCCCGCGGCGGGCGCAGGATTGAGGATGGTCGTTGCGCCGGCGGCTCGAGCGCGGCGCAGCGCCTCCCGGGCGGTCGCGGTCGGGATCTCGTGACCGACGAGGACGACGTCGGAGTCCCTCGGCTCCAGCCGCTCGAGCGCCGTCGCGACGTGGCTCGCCGTCAGCGCGGCGTTCGCGCCGGACGCGACGGCGATGAGGTTCTCGCCCGCGGCGTCGACGACGATGAGGGCGACGCCGGTCGGGTTGGCCGAGTCGACGACGAGCTCGCCGGTGCCGACGTTCTCGGCCTCGAGGGCGGCGCGCGCCCGCTCACCGAGGTCGTCCGCGCCGATCGCCCCGACGAGCGTCGTCGCCGCACCGAGTCGGGCCGCCGCCACGGCCTGGTTGCCGCCCTTGCCGCCGTCGTGCTGGGCGAAGGTCCCGCCGGTGACGGTCTCCCCCGGTCGCGGCAACCTCGGAGCGCTGACGACGAGATCGACGTTCAGAGAGCCGACGACGATGACTCGGGCCGGCACGGGTCGATCAGCCGGTGACGAACTCGGCCCCGTCGACGCCGATGACGTTGCCGCTGATCCAGTCGGAGTCACCCGACGACAGCCGGACGATCGCCTCGGCGACGTCCTCGGTCGTCGTCAGCCGGCCGTGCGGGTTGCGGGCGAGCGTGATCTCGACCATCCGCGCGGCCTCGGGGATCTTGCGAAGAGCCGGCGTGTCGGTGACGCCGGCACGGATCGCGTTGACGGCGATCCCCGTGTCGCGGCGCGCGAACTCCATCGCGAGCTGGCGGCAGTGCGCCTCGAGCGCGGCCTTCGCCGCGGACACCACGCCGTACGACGGGATGACGCGGCTCGAGCCCTCCGACGTCATCGCGTAGACCTTCGAGCCGCGGTCGAGAAAGCCGCCGCGATAAAGGTCCTGGACCCAGTAGACGAGGCTGTTGGCCATGACGTCGAGCGTCATCTCCATCTTCTTGCGGTCGACCGCGTCCTTCGCCTCATCGGCGATGAACGGCACGAGCGACCCGAAGGCGAGCGAGTGCATGACGACCCGGACGTACGGCTTGCCGCCGGCCTTGCGAGACGCGTCGAACCGCGTCCGCAGCGTCTCGAGCGCCGCCGCCCGCTTCTCGTCGTCGGCGGCGTTCATGTTGATGAACAGCGCCTCGCCGCCGGCGTCGGTGATCTTCTTCTTGACGTCCTCGACGTGCTGCAGCCCGGCACGGAAATCGAGGTGGATCCCGGCGATGTTGTAGCCGTCCTTGGCGAGCGCGACGGCCGTCGCCTCGCCCATCCCGCTCGACGCCCCGAGAATGAGCGCCCAGCGCTCGCGATCCTCCGCCATCCGCGGGAGTCTAGCAGGGCGATTCGGCGCCTCGGCCGTGATCGATGCGAACCTGCACGAAGGGCCGCACGCTCAGGGGGCCGGCACCGGCGAGGCGGGCACCGGCACGGGCGCCGGAACCGGCGCCGCCGTCGCGACGCCCCCTCCGCCGATCGTGTCACCCGGATCGTCGACGAGCGCCGGCGGCGGTGCGTTGATGTCGACGGCCTCGTTCGGGTTGGCGATCCGGACCCGGACCGTGATGGTCGTGTCGTTGAGCGTTCCCGACATGACGGCTTCGACGAGGCGCACCGTTGCCG
>DATBKB010000020.1:0-11094 GCA_036556145.1 Candidatus Limnocylindrales bacterium
GATGCGCTTGAGCGCGGCGACCGGGAGGTAGCCGTAGGCCTCCTGGATGCCCTCGAGGATCCCGAGCATCTGGCGCGGGTCGTGGTCGTGCTCGTCGAGGACCTCGTCGACGGCCGTGAGGTCGATCGGCTCGAAGTGCTCATAGGCCCGGTTCGGGACGGTCCGGCCGGACCGTCGCAGCGCCGACTCCTCACGCCGCTCGCCGTAGGTCTCCGCCGGGCCCCAGTGGACGTGGAAGCGGCCCTTCGTGTCGATGCCGCCCATGTCGATGCACTCGATCGGGCAGGCCTGGGCGCACTGGAAGCACGTCTCGCACTTGAGCGTGCCCCACTCGTCGTAGAGCAGCTGGAGCCGGCCGCGGAACCTCGGCGACTGATCGGGCTTCTCCTCGGGGTAGCGGATCGTCGCCTTCGGCTCAAAGAAGCGGCGGAGCGTGACCGCCATGCCCTTCACGATCCCGAGGCCGGGGACGAAGCTCATCGGCCGCTCCTCACGCGCCGCGGATCGCGCGGACCACGAGGAGCGCGGCCGCGGTGACGAAGAGGTTCACGAGCGACGCCGGCAGCATCCACTTCCAGGCGAAGCCCATGAGCTGGTCGATCCGCACCCGCGGCAGCGTGCCGCGCATCCACACGAAGATGAACACGAAGACATACGTCTTGAGCATGAAGACGAGGAGGCCGGCGACCCACTCGAAGCTGACGAATGCCCAGCCGAGCACGGCCGCCACGGCGACGAGGTTGAAGACGATGAAGCCGAGCACGAGCGCCTGCCACGTGGGCATCGAGCTGCGGAGGAGCCAGAAGGGGAGCGCGAACAGGAGGGTGCCGACGATCGGGCCGACCGCCACGAGCAGCAACAGGCCGATGCCAAGGGAGCCCGGGTTGAGGGCCAGGTCGATGTCCGGCATCGGGAAGGGCAGGTTCCAGCCGCCGAAGAACAGCGTCACGGTCAGCGCCGAGACGATGAAGACGTTGACGTACTCGGCGAAGAAGAAGAACCCGAAGCGCATGCCGGAGTACTCGGTCGCGAAGCCGGCGACGATCTCCGAGTCGGCCTCGGTCAGGTCGAAAGGCGTCCGGTTCGCTTCGGCCGTCGCTGCGATGAAGAAGATCAGCGCGCCGAGCGGCTGCTGGAAGACGTACCAGTTCGTGAACCAGCCGGACTGGTTGAGGACGAGCTGGTTGAGGCTCATCGTCCCGGCGAGCAGCAGGAGCCCCACGACGGAGAGCGTGAGCGGGATCTCGTAGCTGATCACCTGCGCCGCGGAGCGCAGGCCGCCGAGCAGCGAGTACTTGTTGAAGCTCGACCAGCCGGCCATGAGCAGCCCCACGACGGTCAGGCCGCCGATCGCGAAGAAGTACAGCAGCCCGATGTTCAGGTCCTGGGCGAACAGGCCGGGTCCGAACGGGATGACGAGCAGGCTCATGACCGAGGCGAGGTACACGACGACCGGCGCCCAGGTGAAGACGATGCGATCCGCGCCGGTCGGCGTGAAGTCCTCCTTCATGAGCACCTTGAGGCCGTGGACGACCGACAGGAGCGACCCCCACGGCCCGACGCGGTCCGGGCCCACGCGGAGGTTCATCAGGGCGATGCCCTTCATCTCCATGTAGATGATCACGAAGGCGGTCGGGACGGTCATGAGGAGGATCGCCGTCGCGGCGACGACGAAGCGGACGATCGGCAGGTTGGCGAGAACGATCTCGAGGAGCTCGTCGGCGAAGATCAGCAGGAGGACGAGCGGGATCGTCGCCAGGATGCCCAGCACGAGCAGCCCGAACAGGACCCGCCCGGGGATCGTCAACCGCTGCCAGGTTCGGGTCAGCGCGGTCATGCCGCACTCGGGAGCGTCGAATGGGGCGGCATCGGCTGGGGCGGCAACCACGCGGACGGCATATGCCGAGAAGGATTACCGGACGCGCTTCCTGGCCGCCGCGCCTCGAATCCCGGAACGGCCGGCGCCGATGTTAGCCGTCTGCGGCTCTCTCCCGGCCGTCTGCCGCTGTCTCGCGGCTGGAGGGCCGCGGAATTCGGGTCGAGGCGCCTGTTGTGCGGGCGGATAAGCCTTCGCTGCATACGCGACGCGAGGGACGAGCGCAGCGAGCGGCACGAGGCCTGCGAGCGGAACGACGCCCGCGCCGGTGGGCACGCCGGCGCGCCTGCGAACGTGGATGCCCACGCGGCGAGCCGCACTTCGCGGGCCGTCACTTGTCAACACCGCCCATGATCGGGTCGAGCGACGCCATGATCGCCATCGTGTCGGCGACGAGGTTGCCCGGCGTCAGCAGGCCGACCATCTGGAGATTGACGAACGACGGGTCGTGGATCCGCATGCGGAACGGCTGGTCCGTACCGTCGCTGATCGCATACGTGGCGTACAGCCCGCGGGGGGCCTCGATCGCGGCGTAGGCGCGGGCCGGCCGAGGCCGCAGCAGGCGCGGGAGCTTCGCCATCACCGGCCCGTCGGGCATCTGGTGGAGGCACTGGTCGATGATCCGCAGGCTCTGGCGGACCTCGTCGACGCGCAGGAGGTAGCGGGCGAGGCAGTCGCCCTCGGTCCGGGTCGGGATGTCGAACTCGATCTCCGGGTAGATCGAGTACGGGTGGGCCCGCCGCAGGTCGAACGGCACGCCGGTCGACCGGAGGTTCGGGCCGGTCGCGCACATTCGCAGCGCCGTCTCGCGGTCGAGCCGGCCGAGGCCGCGCATCCGCCGCACGAAGATCTCGTTCTCGTTGAGGAGCTTCGTGTTGGCCTCGATCTGGCTCGTCGCCCGGCTCATCCAGTCGCCGAGGCGGCTCATGAACTCGTGGTTGAGGTCGCCGTTGACGCCGCCGATGCGGAAGTAGTTGAAGAGCATCCGCTGGCCGGTGAGGCTCGCCAGCATCTCGACGATCTCGTCGCGCTCGATGAAGCTCCACAGGATCGGCGTCAGGCCGCCGAGATCGAGCGCCATCCAGCCGGCGAACAGCGCGTGGCTGGCGACGCGGTTGAGTTCGGCCGAGAGGACGCGGATGTACTCGGCCCGGCGCGGGACCTGGACGTCGAGCAGCTTCTCGAAGGCCATGACCGGCGACCACTCGCAGAACAGCGAGCTGACGTACTCGAGCGGGTCGACCTGGCTGATGACCTGGTGGTAATCGGCGTTCTCGCAGAGCTTCTCGACGCCGCGGTGGAGGTACCCGAGGACGGGGTCGAGGTCGACGACCTTCTCGCCCTCGAGCTTGAGGACGATCCGCAGCACGCCGTGGGTCGACGGGTGCTGCGGGCCCATGTTGATGAACATCTCGCCGTCCCGGAGCGTGTAGAACTCCGCCTCGCGCTCCGTCCGCGGCGGGAACGGCGGGACCGGCTCGAAGACGCCGGACAGCTCCTCCTCGAGGACGACCCGCGGGTCGTCGGCCGAGGCGTGGCCGGGGCGCGGTCGGGTGGCGGTCATGTGCGCACCCGGCGGATCGCCGCCGGCGCCGAGGCGTCGCGTGGCGCGTGGGACCGCTCCATGTGCCGGACGCCGGCGCCCGGCGAGCGTGCCGCGTCGTCGGCGAGGTGGAAGTCCTTGCGGAGCGGGAAGCTCGTGTAGTCGGGCGGCATGTAGATCCGCCGGAGGTCGCGGTTGCCCTCGAACGTGATCCCGAACATGTCGTAGGCCTCACGCTCCATCCACTCGGCGCCCTTCCAGAGGAAGGTCACCGATGGCGCGCGCGGGTCGCTCCGGGACAGGCCGTCGGCGATGACGCGCAGCCAGTCGGGCGTCGTCGTGCTGTAGAGGTGGTAGACGACCTGCATGTGCGTGCCCGTGTCGACGCCGCAGAGATCGGCGAGGAGCTCGAACCGCAGGTCCGGGTCGTCGTGGAGGGTGCGCATCGTGTCGGTCACGTCGGAAGCCGCGATCCGGATCTCGGTCTGGTCGTGGCGCTGGCGGACGGGACCGGTCAGCCGGTCACCGAAGCGCGCCTCGAGGCGGCGGCGGAGCTGCCGGTCCACGGTCAGACGCCGTCCGGGACGCTCGGGCCGATCTTCCGCTCCGGCCAGTGGCCGCGGCGGTCCTTGATCAGCTGCTGGAGCTTCATCATCCCGAAGATCAGGCCCTCGGGACGGGGCGGGCAGCCCGGGACGTAGACGTCGACCGGCATGATCCGGTCGATCCCCTCGACCGTCGAATAGCTACGCTTGTAGCGCCCGCCCGAGCAGGTGCAGTCGCCCATCGCGACGCACCACTTCGGCTCCGGCATCTGCTCCCAGAGGCGGAGGAGAGGGCCGGCCATCTTCGTCGTGAGGGTGCCCGCGACGATGAGAACGTCCGCCTGGCGCGGGCTCGCCCTGAACGGGAACATGCCCCAGCGGTCCATGTCGTTCTTCGAGGTCGCGGCGGACATCATCTCGATCGCGCAGCAGGCAAGGCCGGAGAGCAGCGGCCAGAGGCTGTTGGCCCGGATGAGGTCGAGGACGTAGTCGGCCTTCGTCGGGATGACCTCGAGCAGGCCCGTCCAGCGGGCGTCGTCGCGCCGGCCGATGCCGGCTTCCTCGACCTCGCGCAGGTGGGTGATCTCGGTCGGCCGGCCGCCGCCGTAGGCCATCGGGTCGGCGGCCCGCCAGAGGGTGTTCGCGACGACGATCGGATCGGTCAGCGCGTCATCGCGGGTGATGAGGGCAGCCGGCGTGTTCGTCGGCTGGTCCGACGCCTTCTGGGTGACGTCCCCGGGCGACGTTCCGAGACCCTCGGTGTCCGGCCTCAGCGCCATGTCAGCACGCCCTTCCGCCAGGCGTAGGCGAGCCCGAGGAGCAGCACGCCGACGAAGACGAGCATGCTCACGAACAGCCCGACCGGGTCGATCTCCGGGTTGCGGAACACGATCGCCCACAGGTAGATGAAGACCACCTCGATGTCGAACGCGACGAAGAGCAGCGCGTAGATGTAGAACGACAGCCCGAACCGGGCGTGGGTGTCCCCGTACGTGTCGATGCCCGACTCGTACGGCAGGCCCTTGTGCTTGTCGCCCTTCGTCCGGTGCGACACGAGCCACGCGGCGGCGATCGTCAGGAAGACGAAGGAGACGCCCGCGAAGGCGAACCCGACGACGTAGACGAGGCCGGTCAAGCGCTCCTCACTCGCGTGCGCGACCGCACGCGCATCACAATCACGAGGTCCCGGCGCGGCAGGGCCGCGAGGGCGCCGGGCAGTGGCACCCGAGAAGCATTCTAGCAGCGAGACCCTGCGAACAGCCCCGCTCGGCGAGGTGACCGAGGGGGCTCGGCTTGAACGCAGGAGACGGGCGGGAGGCGAGCGAGCACGTGCTCGCCCCCCGTTCCCCCAAAGGGCTCCGCCGCGTCCCCGGGTGCTCCCCAGCACGACCCGACAGGCGAAGCCAGTCGGGGAGCAGGCTGCGCCGAGCGCGCGTGCAGGTCCGCAGCCTGCTCCCCGTCCGTACTCGCCGTGCCCGGCGAGGGGTCCAACGTGCCGCTTTGGCAAGACCTACGGCAATAGGGCGAAGTCCCTAATCGAGCGGGCGCGGCCTCACCGGCGAAGGCGAAAGCGCATGCCGCGCAACGACGCAGCCTCCGGCAGCCCCCGTCCGAAGGCCATGACCTTGAACGATCCCGTCATCGCGGGATCGAGCAGTCGCGCGAGCGACGATCGGAGCGCGAGGGCGTCCTCGAGGCTGGCCTCGGCGTCGCGCATCGCGGCGACGACATCGTCCATCCCGAGGCTCACGAGGAATTCCGCTTGCGTCGTCACCCCGAGGGCCTCGAGGCCGGCGGCACGGGCGGCGCGGTCGACGGCCGTGAGGTCGACGTGCGACGTCAGGTCCTGGCGGCCGACGTTGGCGAACGGATCGTCGTGGACGCGCTGGCGAAGGTAGGCGCGGAGGCTGCCGGCCATCCGGCGCGGCCCGTAGAGCTGGGTTGCGGGATGCCCGTAGTCGACGATGAGGACGAGGCCGCGCTCGAGCGGCGCGGCGACCCGAGCCATCCAGGAATCGAGCGCCAGGCAGATCTCGGCGAGCTGGCGTTCGCGCAGCTCGACGCCCTCGGTGGCGAGACGCTCGGCGAGGGCCGGCGTCGTCGGTTCGGCCTCGACCTCGACGAAGCGCCCGGCATGCCAGCTCACCAGCCGTTCGCGGAGCCGGCCGTCGCGCCATGCGACGGCGTGCACCGGCAGGGCGTCGAGGACCTCATTCGCGACGACGGCCCCCACGAAGGCGCCGGCTGTCGGTGAGACGGCGGGCCGGCCGGCCGCGCGGAGCCGGTTGACGATGGCGTCCGCCTGTCGCGGGTCGGCCTCGACCGGCTCGTAGCGGATCGCCTTGGCGAGGCCGGACCCGTCGGCATCGAGGCCGTCGAGGATCGCCGTGGCGAGCGCGCCGCTTCCCGCCCCGTGCTCCCGGACAACGAACGTCCCGGGCCGGTCGAGGAGCTGCCACGCGTCGTCGAGCTGGCGAGCGATCGCCCGGCCGAAGATCGGGTGTGTCTCCGGGGCGGTGATGAAATCGCCCTGCCGCCCCGGGCCCGGCCGACCGGACGTGTAGTAGCCGAGCTCGGGCTCGTAGAGCGCCCGTTCCATGAACCGCGCGAACGTGATGGGGCCGGTGGCCTCGATCTCCGCCCGGATCCGATCGACGAGCTCCGGCTCGTGACCCACGTCGAGATCGGGCGCCGGCTCGCGCCGCAGGGCGGGCTCGAAGCGGCTCATCGGGCCTTCGCCCGGGTCGGCAGCAGTCGATCGAGGACGATCGGCAGGCCCGGCCCGACGACGGTGTGGCCGCCGAGCACGATCGGGATCCGCGCCTCGATGGCCGAGAGCGTGAGATCCCGGAGCCACGGATCGGCGATCGATCGCGGCGCCAGGAGGTCGCTCGCGGAGCGATCCTCCGCCGAGGGCCAGCGGTGCTCGTCCGGCCCACGTCGGTCGGCGAGGAGCACGCGCGTGTCGACGACCGCGGCCTCGCCGAGCTCCTCGAGGATCGAACCGAACGCCTTCGGCCCCCGAATGTCGAGCAGCCGGCCGAGCGCCGACCGCGGCGGCCGCGCGTTGGGCCCGCCGGACGCGCGCAGGCCTCGTTCCTCGATGAGCGCGCGCGTCCGCGCGGCGGTGTGCGCCTCGAGCCAGGCGAGCGTCGAAGCGGACGATCGCCCGGCCACCACGAGCTCCGAGCGAGGGTCGGCGGCGACCGCGGCCAGGCGCTCCAGCGCGGTGCGCGCCGCACGCAGCTCGGGCGCGCCTGCCTCGACGCCGGCGACGAGCAGGTCGATCGGCGAGTCGAGGTCGACCTGCAGGTGTCGGCGCGCCCGCAGGTCGGTCACCTCGTAGCCGGCCCTCTCGGCCAGCCAGCGAGGCAGCGCGTTGTCGGTCGGCAGGTCGGGCAGCTCGAGGAGGCGCTCCGCGCAGGCAACGGCGACGACGTCGGCCGAGTACCGGTTGTTCACGAGGGCCACCGGTCGCCCCGCGGAGGCCGTCGCGACGAAGCGGGCGAGGTCCGCCGCCCGGGCCAGGGGGATGGCGCCGGACCCGGCGACGACCAGCCCGTCGGGTCGTTCGGCCTCGACGAGCTCCCGGAGCCGGACACCGAACGGTGTATCGTCGGGCGGCCCGGAGACGACCGCGACATCGTCGATGCCCGCCCGGCGGAAGCCGGCGACATGGCGCTCGGCGACAGCACGCCGCGCGTCGACGAGCAGCCGCTCGAACGGCCCCGGCGTGGCGGGTTCCGCGTGGAACAGGCGAACGGCAAGGCGTGCCACGGCGGCGAGCATAGCGACGAGGAGGCGAGGGCTGGCCCGACGGGTTCGTGCCTACGTCGGTCTGGGGGCGAACGTCGGCGACACCGAGCGGACGCTCGAGGCGGCCGTCCACGCGATCGCGGCGCTGCCGGGCGCCCGGCTGCGCGGCGTCTCCCGGCTCTACGCGACGGCGCCCGTCGGCGTGACGACCCAGTCCGAGTTCCGGAACGCCGTCGTCGCCGTCGACGTGCCGCTCGGCGCGGATGCGCGGACCGGCGCGCTCGCCCTCCTCTCCGCGCTCAAAAGCCTCGAGCGAGCATTCGGCCGGCAGCAGCGCCAGCGGTGGGGTCCGCGCGAGCTGGACCTCGACCTGCTCGTCTTCGGCCGGAGCCGCCTCTCGGTGGCGCGGCCGCCGGACGCCCGGTCGGCCGACCCGGCGAAGTCCGGCGCGCACCTCGTCGTGCCCCATCCGGAAGCGCGGGAGCGGCTCTTCGTGCTCGCGCCCCTGGCCGACCTGGCACCCGGCCTCGTTCCGCCCGGCTGGACGGAGCGCGTGGCGACCGCACGCGATCGTCGGCGCGCGGTCGAGGGCGCGGACGCCGCCCGACCGATCGGACGCTGGACCGGCGGGGGCTGGCGGCGCTGATGCCCTGCTAGAGGCGGACGGCCGGCGGGCGGGTCCGGTCGAACATGTGAACCGTGTCGACGAAGCGGACCTGTTTCGTCTGGTAGCCCATGACCAGCGAGTGGGTCCGCGCCCCGCCGCCGAAGAAGCGGACGCCCTGGAGGAGATCGCCCTCGGTCACGCCGGTCGCGCTGAACACGAGCGTCTCGCCGGACGCGAGGTCCTCGGTGGTGTACACGCGGCTCTCGTCGCCGTGACCCATCGCCGCGCCGCGGGTCCGCTCCTCGTCGGAGCGGTAGCGGAACCGCGCCTGGATCTCGCCGCCGAGGCAGCGCAGCGCGGCCGCGGTGAGGACGCCTTCCGGCGCGCCGCCGATCCCCATGACCGCGTGGACACCCGTCCCCGAGACGGCGCAGCTGATCGCGGCCGAGAGGTCGCCGTCGCTGATGAGCTTGATCCGCGCCCCGGTGCGCCGCACCTCGGCGATGAGGCTCTCGTGCCGCGGCCGGTCGAGGATGATCACCGTGATGTCGTTGACCTTCCGGCCGAGGGCCGACGCGATCGCCTCGATGTTGTCGCCCGGCGGCCGGCGGATGTCGACCTTGCCAGCCGACGTCGGGCCGACGCAAAGCTTCTCGAGGTACGTGTCCGGCGCGTTCAGCAGGCCGCCCTTCTCGGACGCGGCGAGGACCGTGATCGCGTTCGCCTGGCCGTGGGCGACGAGGTTCGTGCCCTCGAGCGGGTCGACGGCGATGTCGATCTCCATCGCCTGGGGGTGCTGGGCCTTCTCCCAGGCGCCGACCTCCTCGCCGATGTAGAGCATCGGCGCCTCGTCGCGCTCGCCCTCGCCGATGACGATCGTCGCCGAGAACTCGATCTCGTCGAGCGTCCGGCGCATCGACTCGACGGCCGCACGATCGGCCTCGTGCTTGTCGCCGCGACCCATGAACCGGGCGCTGGCGAGGGCGGCCGCCTCGGTCACGCGGACCATCTCGAGGCCGAGCATCTGCTCCATGGCCGCCCCGCCGGTCCCGCCCGCGACGGGCCCGCTCGCCATGGCTAGTGCCGGAAGTGGCGCCGGCCGGTGAAGACCATCGCCATGTGATGGCGGTCGGCGACTTCGATCGCCATCTCGTCCCGGATCGATCCACCCGGCTGGATGATCGCCGTGACGCCCGCGCCCGCCGCGAGCTGGATGCCGTCGGGGAACGGGAAGTACGCATCCGAGGCCATGACCGCGAGCTTCGCCCGGTCTCCGGCCCGGCGGAGCGCGATCTCGACCGACACCTGGCGGCTCGCCTGGGCCGCCCCGATCCCGACCGTCGAGGCGTTCTTCGCCAGCACGATGGCGTTCGAGCGGACGTGCCGGACGGCGCGCCAGGCGAAGAGGAGGTCGGTGAGCTCCTCGAGCGTCGGGCGGCGCTTCGTCACGACCTGGAGCTTGCCCCGGTCGAGCCCGAGGTCGTCGATGCTCTCGACGAGCAACCCGCCGGCGACCCGCTTGAAGTCGAGGTTCGCGATCCCGTAGTCGCGCATCCCCTCGGTAGGGTCGGGCGGGACCGCCAGGAGCTCCAGCCCGTGCTTGCCCTTGAGGATGCCGCGGGCGGCCTGGCTGTAGGCCGGGGCGACGACGGCCTCGTACGAATTCGCGGCGATCTCGCGGGCGGTCGCCCCGTCGAGCTCGCGGTTGACCCCGACGATCCCGCCGAAGGACGCGACCGGATCGGTGTCGAGGGCCTTGCGGTAGGCGTCGACGAGCTCATCGCTCGAGGCCAGCCCCACCGGATCGGTGTGCTTGGCGATGGCGACCGTCGGGGCCGTGTAGTCCGAGGCGATCCGGTACGCGGCGTCGAGGTCGAGCAGGTTGTTGAACGACGGCCGCGAGCCCTGGACGTAGGTCGCGTCCGCGAGCGTTCCGGAGCGGTGCGTCGTCTCGCGGTAGAACGCCGCCTGCTGGTGCGGGTTCTCGCCGTAGCGGAGGTCCTCGACCTTCTCGAGGACCATCGCAAGGCGGCGCGGGAACCGCGTGCCGGAGATCTGGTTGAGGTACGCGGCGATCTCGGCGTAGTACGCGGCAACGGCGCCGAAGGCGTCCGCGGCGAGCTGCGCCCGGAGCTCCGGCGAGACGTGGCCGTGCTCGCGCAGCTCGCTCGTGACCCGGCCGTAGTGCTCGGGGCTCGCGATCGCGGCCACGCCCGCGGCGTTACGGGCGGCCGCGCCGAGGAGCGCCGCGCCGCCGACGTCGATCATCTCGATCGCCTCGTCGATGCCCATGAGCTTGCGCCCGACCTCGGGGGCGAACGGCTTGACGTTGACCACGACGAGGTCGATCGGGGCGATGCCGTTCGCGACGAGCTCGTCGAGCTGGGCCTGGATGTCGCGGCGGGCGAGGATGCCCGCGTACACCGCCGGGTGGAACGTCTTCACCTGGCCGCCGATGAGCGAGGGGACGTGGGTCAGCTCGGAGACGGGGGCGACGTCGATGCCGTCGGCCGCCAGGTGGTCGCGGGTGCCGTCGGTCGCGAACATCTCGACGCCGAGATTCGCGAGGTCCCGGGCGAAGGGCGAGATGCCGTCGCGGTTCGCGACCGACAGCAGGGCTCGCAACCCGGCTTCCTCCTCCCGTGGTCGCCTCGACGCGGCGCACCGTCGCAGGGAAGGGCAAGCCTGCGGGCGTCCCGGTGCGCGGCGGACGTCCCTTTCGGCCGAGTATAGCGCGACCCGTGGCATACTCCGTCCGCGCCGGCCG
>DATBKB010000021.1:0-15740 GCA_036556145.1 Candidatus Limnocylindrales bacterium
CCGTCGGGCCGAGGAGCACCGGGGCCACGATGAGCCCCGGGCACCCCGGCCCGACCGGATGGAGCGCTAACGGGTCAGCTGGAGCGCTGGGACTTCAGCGCGTCGGTGCGTAGCCCGGCGCAGGAGCGGGCTCCTCGAGGACCTTCACGGGACGCCGTCCGAGGCTCGCCATCGCGAACCCGGCGATGCCGCCGCCGAGGATTGCGACCGCGAGGATCGCGAGGATCGGAACGCCGGTCGCCGGAGCCCCGAGCGAGTCGACTCTGGCCTGGAGCGCGTCGCGCTCCCGCTCGAGAAGCCCGACGCGGCTGTTCGCGGCCGAGAACTTCAGCTCGAGCTGCTCGATCCGGCCACTGTACGCGGTCTGCAGCTCGGCCCGGAGATCCGCCTTGGCCTGCTCGACGAGCTTGAGCGTCGCCGACGCATCGAAGGCGGGCATCCCGCCGGAGGCCGTCAGCACGGTCACCATCGTCGGCGGGCTCGACATCTCGAGCTGATCCAGCTCGACGCGCCACGTCCAGAAGCCGGCCTCCGGGAAGCGAAGCGGGGCGACGAAGTGGCCCGTCGGGCCGGACGGCTGCGCCTCGACACGCAACGTCTCGCCGGTCGACGAATTCTCGAGGACGACGGTCGCCTTGACGAAGCCGGCCGGCGTCACGCCGTGCTGAAGGACGGTGAAGCCGAGCTCGTCGGTCTCGCCCGCCTTCGGCTGGTCGCCGGCGCTGCCCTCGTCGGGCGCGATCGTGGCCCAGCCGCCCGCGAGGGCGGACCCGGCCAGGAGCAATGTGGCGAACATGGCGGCCGCGCCGCCGGTCAGGAATCGGCGTCTCATCGTCCGGGCTCCCGTGCAGGTGGTCTGACGCGACTCCTACACCGGGCCCGGACCGATGGTTCCCCCGGGGGCTAGTTCGTCTTCTTGACCGACTGGGTGAGCTTCGCCAGGTCGATCCGGTAGGCGTAGCAGATCGCCTTGCGGCTGCCGTCGGCCCACGCTTCGTCCGTGGGGACGAACCAGCCGATGTCGAGGACCTCCTGGCTCAGCAGGTCCTGACCGGTGTAGGACAGGAAGGCCGGGAGGCAGTTCTGGGCCGCCCAGGCGCCCCACTGGTCATCCGACAGGGCGGCCGCGCCCTTGGCGGCCGGGTGCTCCGCCGCGAACACGACCTCGTTGTCGTGCGGATCGGTGCACGGCGTGTGCTGGACGTCGGAGATCTCCTGGATCGCTCCCGGATCCTGGAAGCAGTCACCGACGCGGAGGTCGCTCGCCGAGCCCGACAGGCGATCCCGGAGCACGAATGCGACGACGACGATCACGGCGATGATCGCGATCCGGACCCCGATCCCACTCAGGAACTTCATCCAACCACCCTCTCCGTGGCGCGCGCCCACGGTGGCGTTCCCCGGTGACGGCCGGGACGGTGCGTAGGTTAGCCGGACTGAGGTGGGCCGTGAGGGGCCAGAGGTCAGGGGTCCCAGCCACCCGGTCGGTGCCCACCGGGGCGGCCGCGAGCCTCAGCGGCTGCTCCACCAGGCAACGATCGCGGCCACCGCGAGCTGGAGGGGGACGAGCGCCCCGAACGTCTCGCCGAGGTAATCGATGAAGCCGAGGGCGCCGCCCTCGGCCAGCGCGAGGAGCCAGATCCCGAACCAGCCGAGGACGACCGACTCGAGCGCCGTGGCCACCGCAAGCGCCCGCCGGGTGTCGGCGCCGAGCGTGTTTCCGGCCCCGGCGCGGAGGGCGTCCGCGACGAAGCGAGCCGTGACGGCCGCGACGACGAGCAGGCCGACCGTGACAAAGGCAGCCGCCACGAGTGCGATCGAGACGATCGCGCCGGCCAAGCTCGCGACCGACGCGTACACGATGCCTCGCGCGGGGCTGCGCCGGACCGGCTCCCCATGGGTCATGCCGGCCATCGTAGCCCCGGCCGTGGCGACCGCCGGGACGCGCCGCTAGACTCCGCGACGTGACCCACCCGAGCCTCGGCCTCCCACCGCCCGACCTGACCGCGGGGCATCCGGGTGCCGTCGAGCGACTGAGGCGAGCGCGGCGCCGCCTCGGCGCGCGGGCGCTGGAGGTCGCGCTCGAGCGCGACCCGTCGATGGCCGACCGGCACGGTGAGCTGGGCCTGCGGAAGCTCCTGCGCGACACCGAGCCGCTGCTCGACCGCCTCGCCCTTTCGCTCGCGTCGAACGACAAGATGGCTATCGCCGCCTGGGCCGAGTGGGTCGCGCCGCTCTACCGGCGCCGCCGGGTGCCGATGGACGACCTCGTCCATCTCTGCGAGGGCGTCCGCCTCGCAGTACCGGCGGTCCTGCTGCCGGAGGAGCGCGAGCTCGCCGACGCCGCGATCGACGAGGCAATCCGCGTCCTGCGCTGGCATCGCCGCCTCGCCGGCGACGCTCGGAAGCGGAACCGGATCCTCGCCGCGATCTACAAGGGCGCCTGATGACGATCAAGTGGGTCAAGGTCGACCCGCTGGTGATGAACGGCGAGCCCTTCTGCTACGGCTCCCGGCTGACCGTTCGACAGCTCCTCGAGCTGCGCCGCAACGGCTACACGCTGACCGACCTGCTCAAGGACCACCCCGAGCTGCGGACCGTCGGCATCGCGGCGGCGTATTCGTTCGCCGCGCGGCACCGCGACCGGTATCGCGAGTTCTTCGAGCCCGACGGCTCGCTGTCCGGCCCCGGCTACTCGCCGGACGAGGCCGCCGGGCTGCCCGAGCAGTACCGGCTGCCCGGCATCGTCCTCGCCGGCCCGAAGCCGAGCCGTCAGAAGCGCAGCTGAAATCGGCCCCTCGGGCCGGCGCCTACTCGATCGTGAACGGCAGCGTGATCGAGTCGCCCGAGTCGCGCAGCGTCAGCGTCACGGCGTAGTCGCCGGTCTGGAACACCCCGCTCGACGGCGGCGTGATCCAGGCCCAGGCGAACGTCGTCCGCTCCGTGTAGTTGAAGGAGTTGCTGAACAGGTCGCGGTCGCCGCGCCGCCACGTGAACTCGACCGTGTCGGCGACGCCGTCGTCGAGCTCGTAGACGACGTAGATGTTCCCGGAGCGGGCCGGGAACGTGTCCTCGAAGCTCGACTGGTCCGGGTGCTCCTGGCCTTCCTCGTCGATCAGCTCCGCGGCCATGCCGGCGACCTTGAAGTCGGTCGAGGCGAGCTGGTCCTCGATGTCGCCGCCACCACCGGGCGTCGGCGTGGGTGTCTCGCCCGGCTCGGTCCACTTCCACGTCCGGATGAGCTCCATGAACGTGAGCTCCTGGGCCTGGTCGGTCGTCGTCAGCTGGACCTCGTACATCTTCCCGTTGCGCTGCATGACGAAGATGACGATCGACGTCTCGCCGGAGGTGAGTTCCCAGGTCGAACTGAAGCCGTAGGCGCGCGTGCCGTCGAAGCACTCCCTGAGGTCGTCGTCGAGGAGCGTCGTCAGCTGGGGCTGGGTGCTGAGCCAGGCCAGCTCACGGATGAAGAGCTCCTGGCTCTCGGTCGAGACGCCCGGAATCACCCAGGCGCTGACACCGACCGAGCCATCGATCGACCGCACGAGGTCGACGTGGTGGGTGTCGTCGTCGGCCAGGCCGGTTTCCTCGAACGTGTCCGGGCTCACCGACGAGTTGGCCGGGATGTCCTGGCCGGCCGAGACCCACTCGGACGGATGGCTGAACCGGTAGTCGCCCTCCTCGCCTTCGAGCTCGGTCCAGCCCGCGGACGCGTTCGTCGGGCCGGTCGATTCGCACTCGGTCGCGCCGGTCGTCGGCGTCGGGCTGACGGTCGGCTCGACGGTCGGCGTCGGCGAGGCGGTCTCGGCCGCCGTCGGTGACGGCGTCGCGGTGCCGGTCGGGCTCGGCGTCGGTGCCGCGGCGGGGCCGCAGGCGACGACAACCAGGACGAGTCCCGCGAGCGAGGCCGCCAGGCGGCCTCCGGGCGTGTGGCGCCCCTCGGACGTACGGCGCCTCACAGGCGCACGGCGACGCGTGACGGACACAGGCCGGGCCCTCCTCCTCCGTGCGCTCCCTCGCTTGGGACCGGGCCATCATCGTTAGGGACATGGTGCGTCCTGTCAAACAGGGGGCCCGTCGGGGAACGGATGGTAGGCTTTCCGCAGCGCAGACCCGGAGACCCACATGACCGACGCGACCACGAAGCCGACCACCGATCCAGCCTCCGCGCCGACCACCGACGGGGCACAGCCGACCTTTGATCCCCAGCGGCGAGCCACCGAGCTCGCGATCCTCGACGCCCTCCGATCCGTCGTCGATCCCGAGATCGGGATGAACGTCGTCGAGCTGGCGCTGATCAAGCAGATCATCCTCGGCGAGGCCGAATCCGAGATCAAGATGATCCTGACCACGCCCTTCTGCCCGTATGCCGGCTCGATGATCCAGCAGGTTCGCGAGCAGGCCGAGTCGGTCGTCGAGCACCCCGTCAAGGTGACCCTGCTGGCCGAGCGCTGGGACCCGCGCGACGCCGGCCTCATGTGGTGAGCGAGCGCCGCTCGCGCGACTCGGCGGTCGCAACCGGCCGGGGCGACGACGGCAGCACGGGGCTCCTCTTCGGCGGTGAGCGGATCCGCAAGGACGATCCCCGGACCGAGGCCTACGGCACGATCGACGAGGTGGTCGCCGCGCTGGGCGTCGCCCGTGCCGAGCTCGGCACGAAGGCCGACTATGGCGTGCTCTCGCCGGCACTCGAACCGCTCCCCGAGCTCGTCCTGCGGTTCCAGCGTGAGCTCTTCGTCGTGGCCGCGGAGCTGGCGACGAACCCGGATGCGTGGGATCGGCTCGAGGACGGCCGCACCCGTGTCTCCGCCGCGATGGTCGAGGGCCTCGATGCGGCCCTGGCAGACCTGGAGGCCCGGATCACGATGCCGCGGGAGTTCGTCGTTCCGGGCGAGACCCGGACGAGTGCCGCGCTGGAGGTGGCCCGAACCATCCTCCGCCGCGCCGAGCGTCGGGCGGTGGGGTTGGCCCGTGACGGGTTGATCCCCGGAGCCCATTTGCTACCGTATCTCAACCGCCTGGCCGATCTGCTCTGGGTCCTTGCCAGGGCCGCCGAGCAGGCCGAGGCCCGAACTGCCACCCCGTCGCGGACGAGGCGCAACAGGAGCACGAAGACATGACCGCGCAGAACCCACCCGCATTCGGCAGCCAGGGGGTCGCCGTCCGGCCGTCACCGGAGCTGGCCGGCCAGGTCCTGACCCAGGCCTTCGCCTGGATGTTCGTCGGGCTGCTCGTGACGGCCGCGACCGCGAATTTCGTCCAGGGGAACGAGGCGCTCCTCGAGTTCGCCGCCGACAACTGGCTGCTGCTGTTCGGCGCGCAGGTCGTGCTCGCGCTCGGCATCCAGGGCTTGATCCGGCGGATGAACGCTGTGGTCGCGCTCGGACTGTTCTTCGTGTTCGCGATCACGATCGGCCTGACCGTCGGCCTGATCGTGTCGTTCTACACGGGGGCGTCCGTCGCAACGGCCTTCCTGAGCGCGGCGAGCGTCTTCGGCGCGGCCGCCCTGTACGGCTACACGACCAAGCGACCGCTGGTTCGCTTCCAGCACTTCATCGGAATCGCCCTGATCGGGTGGTTCGTGGCGATCGTCGTCAACCTGTTCCTCGGCAACTCGACGATCGGGATCATCCTGTCGCTGGTGACGGTGGGGCTCTTCACGGTCCTCACCGCCTACGACGTCAAGCGGCTGCGCGAGGGCGACTACATCGACTGGGCGGGCTCGCCGGAGCGCGCCGCCGTCCTCGGCGCGGTCCACCTGTACATCGCCTTCATCAACATCTTCCTGTCGCTGCTGAACCTGCTCGGCGACCGCGACTGACCCGCGGCGGTTCAGCGCGCGAGCACCAGGTCGGCGACCGAGTCGAGGACGAGATCGGCGTTCCGCTCGAGGTCCGCCCGCGCGCTGACGCCCGACAACACGCCGATGACGCGGCCGCAGCCGGCCGCGCGGCCCATCGCCATGTCGGCGGCCGAGTCGCCGACAACTGCCGTCCGCGAGGGCTCGACGCCGACGCGCGCGCAAATTGCCGCGACGGCGTCGGGTGACGGCTTGACCGGGATCCTGTCGTCGGCCGCCGCGATCGCATCGACGAGGTCGCCGACGCCGAGCCCGGCGAGCGTCGCTTCCGTCGGCTGACGGTCGTCGCTCGTGGCGACGGCGATCCGGCGGCCGGCGGCGCGGAGGTCGTGAAAGAGGCCGACCAGATCGGCCGTCGGCTTCGCGAGAGCGACGGGATCCGGCGGATGCCAGGCTTTCGCGAGGGCGGCCCGCGCGACGCCCTCGTCCACCCCCGCATCGACCAAAACGCCGACGACCATCTCCCTGAGCTGCGCCATCGGCGTGACCGCAAGCGGACTGCCCGCGATCGTCCGTCCCGCCACCGCGTCGAAGCCGAGCGTCTCGAACAGCCGTGACGCCAGCGCGCGGCCGGTCAGCGTATCGAGGCGCGTTGCGAGCTCGACGAGCCACGGCGCCCACATCGCGTCGAAGTCGATGAGGGTGCCGTCCTTGTCGAAGATGACGAGGTCGATGCCGGCGAGCGGATCGCCGGAGGGAGGCCGCGCGGCGGTCACACCGCCAGGGCGTCCTCGGCGGGCGCGGGCGCCGACGCGCTGGCGAGCACGAGGCACGCCTCCCGCGGGAACGACACGGTCACCGTCTCGCCGACCGCGGGCAGCGCGAGGTGCGGGTCGTTGAACGTGTCGAGCGAGACCGCCGTGCCGTTGCCCAGCCCGACCCGCATCCGCACGATCGAGCCGAGGAACGACACGTCCTCCAGCGGGCCCCGCAAGCGATTCGATCCCCCGTTCTCGCCGAGCTCGATGCTCTCCGGGCGGAGCGCGATCGACACGCCGCCATGTCCGTCGTCGATTGGCTTGGCCGCCTGGATCTCCTGGCCGTGGACCGAGAGCCGCCCGGCCCGAGCGTCGACGACCTGGGCGGTGAGGAGGTTCAGCGTCCCGACGAACGAGGCCACGAAGCGCGTCGCGGGGAAGTTGTAGATCTCGGCCGGCGTCCCGATCTGCTCGATCCGGCCCTCGCTCATGACGACGACCCGATCGGAGAGGGACAGCGCCTCCTCCTGGTCATGGGTGACGTAGACCGTCGTGATCCCGAGCTGGCGCTGGATCGCCCGGATCTGCTGCCGTAGCGAAACGCGGATCTTCGCGTCGAGGGCCGACAGGGGCTCGTCGAGCAGCAGGACCTGCGGCTCGATCGCGAGCGCCCGGGCGAGCGCGACGCGCTGCTGCTGGCCGCCGGAGAGCTGCCACGGGTACCGTTCGCCGCGGCCGGGCAGGCCGATGAGCTCGAGCAGCTCGCCGACACGCTTCTTGATCTCGTTCGCCGGCCGGCGGCGGATCCGCATCCCGAAGCCGATGTTTCCCGCGACCGTCATGTTGGGAAACAGCGCGTAGGCCTGGAACACCATGCCGACGTTGCGGCGGTTCGGCGGCTGGCGGGTGATGTCCTTGCCGTCGATGATGATCGAGCCCGCCGTCGGATGCTCGAAGCCGGCGATCATCCGGAGCGTCGTCGTCTTGCCGCAGCCCGACGGGCCGAGGAACGACACGAACTCGCCGCGCTCGGCGGACAGGTTGAAGCTTTCCACCGCGACGACGTCGCCGAACCGCTTCTCGACGCCGCTCAGCTCGAGGAAGCCCATCGATCGTCCCCTCCTACCGCGCCCCTGCGACCTGGACCCGTTGTCGCGAGCCGCGGCCGAGCAGGGCGATGGCGACCATCGCGATCCAGGTCAACCCGAAGCTGATGAGCGACACCGCCGCGGGCTGGAACGGCTGGCTGCTGCGACCGAGCAATGAGAGATAGGGCCCGAAGGCCTGCGTGCGGGCGAGCACCTGCGCGATCGTG
Organism: Candidatus Limnocylindrales bacterium; assembly: GCA_036556145.1. GTDB lineage: Bacteria > Chloroflexota > Limnocylindria > Limnocylindrales > CSP1-4 > JACDAV01. The sequence goes on from DATBKB010000021.1 coordinate 7,874, forward strand.
TACTCGCCGATCACGATCGCGAGCGTCAGGAAGGCCCCGGACAGGAGCGCCGTCCGGAGGTTCGGGAAGATCACCTGGAGGAGGATCCGGCCCCAGCCGGAGCCCATGCTCTGCGCCGCCTCGGTGAGCGTGCGGACGTCGATCGCCGCCAGCCCCGTGTCGACGGCCCGGTACATGTAGGGGAACGACAGGATCACGTAGGCGGCCACCAGCAGGATGTTGAGGCCGAGGTCCGTGGCGGCCAGAACGATGATCGGGCTGCCACCGCCGTAGATCCGGATGAGGCCGAAGGCCAGGACGATCGGCGGCACGACGAAGGGCATGAGCGTCACGAACTCGACGATCGGGCGGGCGCGGGGCAGGCGCAGCCGGACCCAGTACGCGGTCGGCACGATGATCAGCAGGCTGATGAAGATCGTCACGAGCCCGGCGACGAACGAGTAGAGGAGGCCGCCGAGGAAGCCGTCGTCGGCGAGGACCTGGCGGTAGGCGAGGAACGGGTCCGGCCGCGGCCTCGTCGAGAAGAGGTACGTGCCGACCAGCGGCAGGATGAAGTAGAGCCCGCCGGCGATGAAGATGAGCCAGGCCCAGATCGAGCCGATCCCCCGCCTTCGCGAACCGGCGGCCCGGCCCGACTGAAGCCACGACCGCATGACGCCGAGCGGGCCGAACGGTGCCTGCGTGCCGGTGCCGCTCATGCCTTCAGCCACCGTTCGGAGCGCCGCTGGAGGATCGAGTAGAAGAAAATCGAGAGGGCCATGATGCCGACCATCCCCATCGCGACGGCGTATCCGAGGCCCGGGTTGTGGAGGACGTCGCCGCGGATCTGCGAGCTGATGACGAGCGTGACGATGTTGAGCGTGCCGCCCGTCAGCTGGTAGGCGGTCGCCTGGGCGCCGAACGAGTTCCCGAACAACAGGATCATCGTGCCGAGGATCGACGGCAGCAGGATCGGCAGCGCGACGTGGCGCCAGTACTGCGCCGAGGACGCACCCATGTTCTCCGCTGCCTCACGCCACTCGCGGCGCAGCCCCTCGAGCGCCGGCGCGATGATGAGGATCATCAGGGGGAACTGGAAGTAGAGGTACACGAGCTCGAGCCCGAGCTTCGTCGTCAGGCGGAAACCCGGGTAGATCTGGATCCCGAAGTCCCGCAGCCAGACGGTCACGAAGCCGTTCAGCCCGAGCGTGAAGATGAACGCGATGGCGAGCGGGACCCCGGCGAAGTTCGAGGCGACGCCCGAGAACGTCATCAGCGCCGCCCGCAGCACTCGCGGCAGCCCGCCCAGGACGACCGACCACGCCAGGAGCAGCCCGAAGATCCCGCCGGCGATCGCGGTGACGAGACTGATCTCGATGCTGTTCATGAAGGCGCCCGGGATGACGCCGGTCGATAGATCCGCGTAGTTCGCGAGCGTCAGAGCGCCGGTGCCGTCGTGCAGGCTGCCGACGACGAGGAACGCGACCGGCAGGAACATGAACGCGGTCGCGAAGAGAAAGAACGGGACGAGGCCCAGCCACGCCCATCCGAAACGCCGAGGAGCGGGGCGTGCGGATGGCACGCCCCGCTCCCGGGTTGCGGTCAGCTCGGTCACGGCCGTTCTCGCCGTGGGTTCGGACGGTTACCCGCCGATGTTCGCCCCGACGGCCTTGTCCCAGTTCTCGGTGATGAGCTTGGTCGCCTTGTTGAGCTGGTCGAGGGACGGGAAGACCGCGCCCGCGACGTCAGGCAGCTTGGCGAGCGCCTCCTGCGGGACCTTGTTCTCGGCGACGAGGTTCTCGTACCGGATCGGGTGGCAGTACCCCGCGAGCCAGAGGTTCTGGCCCTCGTCCGAGTACAGGAACTCCTGCCACAGCTTCGCCGCGTTCGGATGCGGGGCGAACTTGCTGATGGCCTGGACGTAGACGCCGGCGAACCGCCCGGACTTCGGAACGACGACCTCGATCTCGAGGCCGCTGGCCGCCGCGGCGTCGCGGCTTGCGAGCGCGTTGTACGTCCAGCGGATCGTGATCGGGGTCTCACCGGCGGCGACGGTCGACGCGTTGGCGATCGTCGGGTTGAGGTTGCCGGAGTCGTTGAGCTGCTTGAAGAAGTCGAGCCCGGGCTGGGCGTCGTCGAGCGACCCGCCGTTGGCGAGAGCCGCGGCATAGACGGTCTGGATGGCCTGGTTCGAGGTCCGCGGGTCACCGGCGAGCGCCACCTGGCCCTTGTACTCGGGCTTGAGGAGGTCGGACCAGTCCTGCGGGACGTTGGCCACGACGGACTTGTTCACCTCGAAGGCGAGCACGCCGTAGTAGTCGCCCCACCAGAAGCCGTCGGCGTCCTTGGCGCTGTCGGGGATCGTGTCCCACGTCGCGACCTTGTGCTGGGCGAGAAGCCCCTCACCCTTCGCCAGCGGACCGAATGACAGGCCGACGTCAATGACGTCCGGCGCAGTCGGTCCCGGGTTGTCCTTGTTGGCGCGGATCGCCTCGACCTCGTCGCCGGAGCCGGCGTTCGGGTCGAGCTCGTTGACCGCGAGCCCCGTCCGCTCCTTGAACGTGTCGATGACGTTCGGCTCGGTCCAGCCTTCGCGCGGACCGTAGTTGCACCAGTCGTGGGGCAGGGCGATCGTGGTGACGGTGCCCTCGTCCTTGGCCGCGGCGAGCATCGCCGGATCGGGCACGAACTCCTCGAATCCGCCGGCCGGCGGCTGGGACGCCTGCGACGCGCCGGGCGTCGCGCCCGGCTGTGAGGCGGGCGGGCTGCTGGGTGAGACCGACGCGGCGGGGCTGGTGCACGCGCCGACGATCAGCGCGAGGACGGCCAGCAGGCCGATCGGACGGTTGAGCGCGCGGTGACCAGTCAAGTTCCCTTCTCCTAATGCGAGGCTGAGCGCAGCGAGGGTGAGCGGGGGCGCCGGTCGGGCAAAAGCCTCCTCCGTGGCAACGTTCCCGGGCGGCGCGACGTGCACGCAACCGAACCCCTCGGCGGTTCGTCGGCCTCCTCCGGCGTGCATTTGACCCCGCGGGGAGGCGGGGCGTCAAGATGCGACCTTCGCAACCCTATACTCCATCCGAGCCGCGGCCGGGTCCCGGACGGTGCGGCGGGGAGGGACGGTCGATGACCGCGGAGGCCGGCACCGTCGCGCGAACGCTGGACGACCCGCTCGCCGAGTCGCTGCGGGTGGTCGACCTGGCCGAGCGGCGCGGCCTCCTCGTCCGCCTCATGGGCGGGATGGCGATTCGGGCCCACGCCCCGGACTGGCTCGCCAGGACCCGGCGCAAGGAGGTCGACCTCGACTTCGCGACCCGGTCGTCGGATCGGGCGGCCTTCTACGAGCTCCTCGAGGCCGAGGGCTACACACCGGACCGCCGTCACAACGCGCTGTTCGGCCGGAAGCAGGCGTACTTCGTCGACATCGCCCACAAGCGGCCCGTCGACGTCCTCATCGACCGCCTCGAGATGTGCCACACGTTCGACTTCGCCGACCGGCTGCCCTTCTCGACGCCGACCCTGCCGCTGGCCGAGCTGCTCCTCTCGAAGCTCCAGGTCGTGAAGATCAACCGCAAGGACGTGCTCGACGCGCTGGCACTCCTCGCCGAGCACGAGCTGGGGCCCGACGACGGCGCCCTCGACGCGACCCACGGTCGGGGCGCGATCAGCCTGCCCCGGGTCCTGTCGTTCACGTCGAACGACTGGGGCTGGTGGCGGACGGTCACCGGCAACCTCGACAAGCTCGCCGCCTACCTCGAGCACGACCAGCAGGAGGGCGACCTCGATCTCGGGACGGGTCGGCCGCTCAGGTTCGACCCGGCGGCCCAGGTCGCCGATTTGCGGCGGGCGATCGACGAGGCCCCGAAGTCGGCCCGCTGGAAGCTCCGGGCGAGGGTCGGCGAGCGGGTCGCCTGGTACACGGAGCCCGAGGAGGTCGGCCACGGGCCGACCTGAGCCCTGCCCCCGGCTGGAGCCCGCAGCCCGGCCCGGCCCGGGCGACGGGTCTTGCGAAGGCCCCACCACGGGCCCCAGACTGTCGGCCGAACGGGAGCGGCCATCCGGAGGGAGGAGGCTGTGAGGATCTTCTTCGCCACGGACATCCACGGCTCGGAGGTCTGCTGGCGCAAGTTCCTCAACGCGGGCGCGTACCACCAGGCGGACGTGCTGATCATGGGCGGCGACATGACCGGCAAGGCCATGGTGCCGATCGTCGACAAGGGCGGCGGGACCTGGGAGCTGACGCTCCAGGAGCAGCAGCACAGCCTGTCCGGCGAGGACGAGCTCAAGGCGATGGAAAAGCGGATCCTCGACCGTGGCTACTACCCGGTCCGGCTCACCCAGGCCGAGGTCGACGCCTGGTCGAAGGACTCGGCCCTCGTCGACGCGCGGTTCAAGGAGGAGATGCTCAAGGCCGTCGAGCGCTGGATGGCCCTGGCCGACGAGCGGCTCCGCGACTCGAAGATCCGCTGCATCGTCTCGCCCGCCAACGACGACATGTTCGAGATCGACCCTCTCATCGAGAAGGCCGACCGGGTCGACCTCGGTGAGGGCAACACGATCCCGCTCGACGGCTTCACCGTCGTCTCGACCGGTTGGGCCAACCCGACGCCGTGGAAGACGTTCCGCGAGCTGCCCGAGCCGGAGCTACGGTCCCGAATCGACGGTCTCGTCGGCACGGTCGATGATCCGAAGCGGGCGATCTTCAACTTCCACGCGCCGCCCTACGGCTCGAATCTCGACGCCGCCCCGAAGCTCGACGAGAACATGCGCTACGTCTCGGGCGGGCAGGCCCTCGTGCCGGTCGGGTCGCACGCGGTGCGTGACGCCATCGAGGCGTACGGGCCGGTCCTCTCGCTCCACGGCCACATCCACGAGGGCCGCGGCGCGGTGAAGCTCGGCCGGACGCTGTCCGTGAACCCCGGCAGCACGTACGAGGACGGCGTCCTGCAAGCCGCGATCGTCGATCTCGACTCGAAGAAAGGCGAGGTGAAGCGCTATCTCCTGATCAACGGCTGATCGGCGGGCGATCGGCCGGCTCGTGCACCCGGCTCATCGATAAGGGAGAAGGAGGGAACTCGGATGGCAACCGCCAGGACGGACGCGGCGGCCGGCGCGACGGCCGCGCCGACGCTGTTCCTGCGCAACGCGACGGGCCTCGTCAAGGGCTGGTCCGGCTTCGATGCGTTCGTGTACTCGTTCATGTCGGTCAACCTCGTCACCCTGGGGATGTACTACGCCTTCACGGTGTTCGGGTGGCAGGCCGACGGGTCGCCGATCGCGGCGATCGTCCTCTCGGCGATCGCGATGACGTTCCTCTGCATCACGTACGCCGGCCTCATCGCGGTGATGCCGCGCGCGGGCGGCGATTACGTCTGGCAGAGCCGCGTCCTCGACGGCATCCCCGGCGCCGTCGTCGGCGCGGTCGTCGTCGGGCTCGGCGCGTACCTCGTCGGCCAGGCCCTCGCGCTCGGTGACGTCGGGGCGATCGTCCTCGGTGTCGGTGGCGTCGTCGTCGGCGGTGTCGTCGGCATGCGGCGCGGCGGCATCGGGTTCGTCCTCGCCGCGACCGGCTGGTGGTTCATCCTCGCGCTCTGGGCGCCGATCTACGGCGCGATCCTCAACGTCGAGTTCGTCCAGCCGCTGGCCGCACTGCTCGGGGCGACCGACGTGGCGGCCTTCTTCGCCACCGCGAACGGCGGCTTCACAGTGTCCCTCATCGTCATCGTCCTGGTGACGGCTCTCGTCGCCCTCGGCATGGCGGGCTACGCCCGGATCCAGCGGTTGAGCTTCTACATCGGCCTGGCGGTGCTGGCGGTGACGGTCGTCCTGATGCTCATCAACTCGCAGTCGAGCTTCCAGGCGGCGTTCGACCGCGAGGCGCAGAGCCTGTTCGGGGTGAGCGGGGCCTATCAGGCGACGGTCGATGCCGAGGCCGGCTTCGGCTACGCCTTCACGGACCTCAACCCGCTGGCGTTCGGTCCCGGAACGCTGCTCCTGGTCCCGTTCATGATGTTCTGGATCCTGTACCCGAACTGGGGCGCGACGCTCTACGGCGAGGTCCGCGGGGCCGGCGACTTCCGCAAGGTCCTCAACGGCATGCTCGCCGGGACCTGGGTGACGACGATTCTCGCCGTCCTGTTCATCGTCCTGGCCGCCAAGACATTCGGCTGGGTCTTCTTCCAGGCGACGAACGCGAACTTCATGGACACGCTGTACGCGATCGACGGGGCGCCCGCCCAGGTCATCCCGATCTGGGGCTATCCGCCGCTGCTGGCGTCGTTCCTCGTCGACAGCCGGATCTTCCAGATCGCCCTCGTGCTGCTGTTCGGGGCATGGTTCCTCGGCTGGGCGGGAACGCTGTTCCTCTCGTCGACGCGGATGATCTTCGCGGCGGCGTTCGACCGGATCCTGCCCGAGGCCGCCGCCCGGGTCTCCGACCGCGGCGTGCCGTGGGTGGCGCTCCTGCTGATCATGGTCCCGTCGGTCGTCCTGAGCTGGTTCTACGCGTACAACGCCGACTTCGTCGGCCTGACGCTCGACGCCTCGCTCGTGATCGCCGTGACCTTCTTCGGCAGCGCGATCGCGGCGACGATCCTGCCGTGGTCGAAGCCGGCGCTCTACAACGGGTCGCCGGTCGCCCGCTACCGGATCCTCGGCCTGCCGCTCATCAGCGTGGCCGGTGGCATCACCACGCTGTTCCTCGGCTGGGTGCTTGCCCAGTGGCTGACGAACGCGCTGTACGGCATCGGCGTGGGCAACGCCCAGTCGATCATCTTCCTCGGGATCCTCTACGGCGCGGCCGTCCTCGTGTACATCGGCGCCCGGCTCTACCGGCGGGCGCAGGGCGTGAACCTCGAGGCGATCCACTCCGAGATCCCGGCCGAGTAACCGCACCGACGGCCGGGCGCCGGCCTCGCCGGCGCCCGGTCTTGCTTTCAGGGGAGGCAATGACCGTCCAGACGAGGGCCGAGACCCCGTCGATGTACGTCGACGGGGCGTGGATCGACGCCGCCGCCGGCGGCCGCTTCGACGCGACCAGCCCGGCGACCGGCGAGGTCATCGCGACCCTGCCGTCGGGTGACGCGGCCGATGCGGACCGTGCCGTCCGGGCGGCCGCCGCGGCCGCCCCCGAGTGGGCCCGGCGCTCGCCCTTCGAGCGGGCCGCGCTCCTGGAGAAGGTCGTCGCCGCGATCGAGGCACGCCGCGACGACCTCGCCCGGACGCTGACCCTCGACCAGGGCAAGCCGCTCCATGCCGAGGCCTACGCCGAGGTCGAGGAGCTCGCGGCGTATTTCCGGATGGCGGCGGCGGACGCGACCCGCCTCGAGGGCCTCATGCCGCCGTCGGTCGACGCGTCGAAGCGGGTGCTCGTCTACCGGGTCCCGCTCGGCGTCGTCGGGGTCGTGTCGCCGTGGAACTGGCCGTACACGATGCCGGGCGAGCTCATCGCGCCGGCGCTGGGCGCCGGCAACACGATCGTCTGGAACCCGGCGACGAACACCTCGGTCTGCGCGGTCCGGCTCGCCGAGTGCATCGCCGAGGCCGGCTTCCCGCCGGGTGTCTTCAACCTCGTGACCGGCCCGGGAAACGTCGTGGGCGACGCCATCGTCACCCACTCGGCGACGGCGGCGGTCGGGTTCATCGGCTCGACCGCGACCGGCCGGCGGATCGCCGAGCGGGCCGGCGGCAAGGAGCTGCTGCTCGAGATGGGCGGCAACGGGCCGCTGGTCGTCCTCGCCGATGCCGACCTCGACGCGGCCGTCGCGGCGACCCTCACCGCCTGCTTCCTCAACGCCGGGCAGAGCTGCACGGCCGGCGAGCGGATCCTCGTCGCCGATGCCGTCCACGATGCATACATGTCAAGGCTGCAGGCGGCCGTCGAGCGAGAGGT
>DATBKB010000022.1:0-9156 GCA_036556145.1 Candidatus Limnocylindrales bacterium
AGCTGCTGGGTGATCGTCGACCCGCCGCGCGGGCGGCCCTGGAGCGTGTCGATGGTCGCCGCGACGAACCCGCCGAGGTCGAACCCGGGGTTCTCCCAGAAGTCCTTGTCCTCGATCGCCGTCGTTGCGTCGATCAGCTCCGGCGTGATCTCGTCGTAGGTGACCAGCTCCCGCCGGAGGTCGCCGAGACGGGCCAGCTCGATCTGCCCGGTCCGGTCGTAGACGATCGTCTGCTCCTCGAAGTCGATGTTCGCGAGGAGTTCCTTGGGGTCGCCCAAGCCGTAGGAGTAGAAGGCGTACGCGGTGACGACGCCCAGGAAACCGAGGGCCCCGAACAGGAGCAGGAGCGAGAAGAAGACGATCGGGAGGGCGATCGCCACCCCGCGGGCGGTGTTCCCACCGCGGGGCCGCCCGGCGGCTCCGCGCCTGTGGCGCTGGCGCCGGGCGAGGCTGGTCTGCATGACGGCGGCCACGATAGCATGGGGAAATGACCGGTCAGGCTCCCCGTTACCCGCGTTCCGAGACGCCCGGAACCGCCCGGCTGTGACGGAATCGGTGGCCTCCCGGCAGGCTCGCGATCCTGCCGAAGGGGGCCGCGGGACGGGCCCGGGCGGGGCCTCGGCGGGGCTCCCCGGCCTCCTGGAGGAGCTGCGCTGGCGCGGCCTCTTCCACTCGGCGACACCCGGCCTCGCGGCGCGCCTGGCGACCGGTCGCGCGCTGGCCGCCTACAACGGCTTCGACCCCTCGGGGCCCTCGCTCCACGTCGGCCACCTCGTGCCGGTCATGGGCCTGCTGCACCTCCAGCGTCGGGGCGGCCGGCCGGTCGTTCTCGTCGGCGGAGCGACCGGGATGATCGGGGATCCGTCGGGGACATCGGCCGAGCGGAATCTCCTCGACCGCGCGACGCTCGAGGCGAACGTGGCGGCCATTCGCGGCCAGCTCGAGCGGTTCCTCGACTTCTCGGGACCCGGTGGTGCAGTCGTCGTGAACAACCTCGACTGGCTCGGCGGCGTGTCGATGCTCGACTTCCTGCGCGACGTCGGCAAGCACTTCACGGTCCCGTACATGCTCGGCAAGGAGTCCGTGAAGGAGCGGCTCGGCGCGGGGCTCTCGTTCACCGAGTTCAGCTACATGCTCCTCCAGGCCGCCGACTTCCGGCATCTCTACCGGACGCTCGGCGTCGAGGCGCAGATGGGCGGCGCCGACCAGTGGGGCAACATCACCGCCGGGCTCGAGCTCATCCGTCGCTCCGAGGGGGCAGGGGAGGGCGAGGAGCTCGCCCATGCGCTCGCGTTCACGTTGCTGCTCGATCCATCGGGTGCGAAGTTCGGCAAGACCGCTGCCGGCACGTCGGTGTGGCTCGATCCCGCGCGAACGTCGCCGTACGCGTTCTACCAGTACTGGCTCGACCGGGACGACGCGGAAGTCGGCCGGCTGCTGCGGTTCTTCACGCTGCTCGACCGGTCGGCGATCGAGGCGCTCGAGGCGGAGCACGCCGCGCGGCCCGAGGCGAGGCCCGCCCAGCGCGCGCTGGCGTCCGAGATCACGGCGCGGGTCCACGGTTCGTCCGCCGCGGCCGAAGCCATCCGCGTCTCCGAGGCGGCGTTCTCGCGCGAGCCGATCCGCGATCCGGCGCTGCTCGCGACGCTCCACGAGGTGGTCGACGGGTTCACGTTCCGCGACGAGGACCTGGCCGGCGGCGCGGCCACGTTCGGCGTCGCGACGGGGACGTTCGCCTCGAACGGCGAGGCGCGGCGGACGATCTCCCAGGGCGGGCTCTCGATCAACGACCTGCGGATCGCCGCGGCCGACAGTCCCGTCCCGCCGCCGATCGCCGGGGAGTGGCTGGTCGTCCGCGTCGGCAAGAAGCGGTTGCGCATCGGGCGGCGGGCCGGCTGACCGCGCCCTTCCGCCCATGAACCCCGCGGGTTGCCTTATCGGTCCGGCGAGCTGACGCTCCGTCGCTCGCGAAGCACCGCAACCACCTCGGACGGTGGCAGGTCCCGTTCGGCGAGGAGGACGAGCGCGTGGTAGAGGAGGTCGGCTGACTCCTCGGCGAGCCGACGCTTCGTCGCGGATCGGTCGCCGGAAGCGGCTGCATCGTCCTTCGCCGCGAGAACCACCTCGGTGGCCTCCTCGATGACCTTCCGACCGACGGCGTCGACCCCGCCGTCGAGCAGCGACGTCGTGTACGAGCCGGTTGGACGCTCCGTCGCCCGCGAGGCGATCGTCGACCACAGCGTTTCGAGCCAGGCAAAGCCCTGCGAGTCGCGGCTCGCGGACGAACCCTCGGCGTCGAAGCAGCTTCGCGTCCCGCGGTGGCAGGTGGGGCCGGCCGGGTCGGCCGTCACGAGCAGGGCGTCGGAATCGCAGTCGGCGGCGATCGACACCAGTCGAAGAACGTTGCCGCTCTCCTCGCCCTTGCGCCACAGGCGGTTGCGCGACCGCGAGTGGAAGTGGACCTCGCCGGTCGATATCGTCGCGTCCAACGCTTCGCGGTCCATCCAGGCCAGCATCAGCACGCGGCCGTCGGCGGCGTCCTGCACCACCGCCGGCACGAGCCCTTCCGCGCCGAAGCGCACGGCGGAGACGTCTGGCGACGAGCCCACGGTCGCAGCCGCCGTCACCGGCGCCGCCCGGCCATCGCGCGCACCGGCAGTCCGGCCTTCGCCATCGCCCGCTTGACCGAGGCGATCGAGTGCATTCGTCGGTGGAAGATCGACGCCGCAAGCACGGCGTCAGCACCGCCATCCCGAACCGCGGCGACGAAGTCGGCCGGTCCGGACGCACCGCCCGAGGCGATCACCGGCACCGTGACCCGCGAGGTGATCGCGCGGAGCAGCTCCGTGTCGTAGCCGGATCGCGTGCCGTCGCGATCGATCGACGTCACGAGCAGCTCGCCGGCGCCGAGCTCCGCTGCGCGCTGGGCCCACTCGACCGCGTCGATGCCGGTCGCCTCGCGACCGCCCTTGACGACGACCTCCCACGACGGTGGCTGATCCGAGCCGTTCGAACCGACCCGGCGCGCGTCGATCGCGACGACGACGGCCTGGCGGCCGAAGATCGCCGCACACGCCGAGATGAGCGAAGGATCCGCGACCGCGGCGGTGTTGAGCGAGACCTTGTCCGCGCCGGCGCGGAGGACCTCGCGCATCTCGTCGACCGACCGGACGCCGCCGCCGACGGTCAGCGGCACGAACGCCCGCCGCGCGGTCCGCTCGACGACGTCGAGCAACGTGCCGCGATTCTCGGGAGCGGCGGTGATGTCGAGGAAGACGATCTCGTCGGCGCCCTCGGCGGCGTAGCGCGCCGCGAGCTCCGGTGGGTCACCCTCGTCGACGAGGTCGACGAACTTCGTGCCCTTGACGACGCGGCCGTTCGCCACGTCGAGGCATGGGATGACGCGGCGGCGCAGCACTCAGTCGCCGCCCGCGGTGCCGCCGGCCCCGACCGGCGAGTACTGCGCCCCGGCGCCGGCCGCGAGCGCCGCGCTCCAGCGGACGAAGTTCGCGAGCAACCGGAGCCCGTCGCTGCCGCTCCGCTCCGGGTGGAACTGGACGCCGAGGACGTTGCCGCGATCGACCGCCGAGGCGAACGACGAGCCGTGCTCGGTGTCGGCGAGAACGACCCTGTCGGCACTGACGCCCGCGGGCGCGCCGGCGTACGAGTGGACGAAGTAGAAGTCGGCGCCCTGCGCGATGCCCTCGAACAGCGGATGGTCGCGCCGCCGGACGACCTGGTTCCAGCCGATGTGCGGCAGCGTGGGCGCATGTGCGAGCCGGACGGTTGGGCCCTCGATGACGCCGAACGTGTCGGCCCCGTCCTCGTCGCTGCGCTCGAAGAGCAGCTGGAGTCCGAGGCAGATCCCGAGGTATGGCCGGCCCGCCTTGATCCACTGGAGGATCGGGTCGACGAGACGGGCTTCGGCAAGCCGGCGCATCGCCGGCTCGGCCGCACCGACGCCCGGCACGACGACGGCGTCGATGTCGTCGAGATCGGCCGGCGTCCGCGCCAGCACGACGTCGGTGCCGACCGTCGTCAGCGCCTGCTCGATGCTCACGAGGTTGCCGGCGCCGTAGTCGATGACCGCGATCCGGGTGCCTTGCCGCCCGGTGGCGCGGGGCACGTCCTGCCAGGCCTTCACCCCAGCGAGCCCTTCGTCGAGGCGACGCCGGTGCGACGAGGGTCCGGCTCACAGGCTTCGCGGAGGGCCCGGGCCAAAGCCTTGAAGGCGGCCTCGGCCAGGTGGTGATCGTTGCGACCGGTGCCGCGCAGGTGGAGGGTCGTCCCGGACGCCCGGGCGAACGACTCCAGCGAATGTTCGATGAGCTGGAGCGGGAGCTCGCCCGCGCGCTCGGCGCGGAACGGCAGGTCGATGACGGCATAGGGCCGGCCGCCGACATCGACGACGGCGATCGCGACCGACTCGTCCATCGGCACGGACGCGTCGCCGAACCGGCGGATGCCGGCGCGGTCGCCGAGCGCCTCGGCGAGGGCCGCACCGATGACGAGGGCGACGTCCTCGACGGTGTGGTGCTCGTCGACGTGGAGATCGCCGGTCGCGCGAACCTCGAGATCGAACAAGCCGTGGTGGGCAAGCGACGTCAGCAGATGGTCGTAGAACCCGATGCCCGTCGCGACCGCCGCGGCGCCCGTGCCGTCGATGGTCAGCGTCACGGACACGTCGGTCTCGCGCGTCTGGCGGCGCACGGTTGCGCGCCGTTCGCCCCGCGACTCGACGACGACGCCCGCCACGCCGCTGCCGCCATCCCTCGCTCGATCGACCGTCACGCGCGGACCTCCTTCGCGATCTCGAGAGCGGCATCGATCAGCCGATCGTTCTCCGCGGTGTCACGCACGGTGATCCGAAGGTGATCGCTCAGCGGATGACCTTGGCCGAACGTTCGCGGCACGAGGCCGCGGCTCAGGAGGCCGTCGGCCACGGCCGCGGCGCGGGACGCCGAGCCGAGGCCGGCCAGCAGGAAGTTCGTCACCGATGGACCGACATCCCAGCCCGCACTCCGAAGCCCGTCCGCGAGGCGCTCGCGCTCGCGCTCGACCCGTTCGAGGTTGCCCGCGAGGGCGCCGTCGTCGCGGAGCGCCGCGGTGACGACCGTGACGGAGACAGTCGACACCGAGCCGGGCGGCCGGTACGGGGCGATCTCGGCGATCGTCTCCGGCACGGCGATCGCGAACCCGACCCGCAGGCCGGCCAGCGCGTACGCCTTGCTCGCGGTGCGAACGACGACGAGCCGTGGATACGCCGCGCGGAGCGACGCGAGCGAGCGGCCGACGAACTCGGCATAGGCCTCGTCGAGGACGACGACCGGCGGCCGCCGCCCCGCCGGGGCGGCATCGGAGGCGAGGGCGTCGAGCAGGCCCTCGATCGCTCCGGGCGGCTCCGCGAGTGCCGTCGGGTTGTTCGGGCTGCAGAGCCAGATCACGGCCGCCTCCGGCGCGGCCGCAAGAATGGCGACGTCGTCGATCCGCCAACCCTCGTCGCGGATTCGCGGCACGGCGATCGTCCGGGCGCCGCGCTGCTCGGTGATGACACGGAACATCGCGTAGGTCGGCGTCGGGACGATGGCGGCCGAGCCCGCCGGGAGGAAGGCCTTGCCGACGAGGTCGAGGATCTCGTCGGCGCCGGCGCCCACGAGCAGCTCGTCCCTCGCGACGCCGTATCGGGCGGCGGCGGCCTCGACGAGCCGCCGGTAGTCGGATGGCGGGTACTCCGAGATGGGGGTCACGAAGCGCCCGGCGGCGAGGACGCGGGCGGCGAGGTCGGGCGGGGTGGGGGAGGTGTTGAGGTCGAAGCGGACGATCGAGTCGATCGGCACGCCGTAGCGGGTCGCGACCTCTTCGTCGGTCGCCTCCCACGAGTACGAGATCGGCGCGGTGGGCGAGGTCATCGTGACGGGCGTGGTCGGTGTGGCACGCGTCGCAGGCGTCGCGCTCACGACGGGTCGTCCTCGAACCGGACCTCGACGGCGTCGCGATGGGCGAGCAGGCCCTCGGCCGTCGCCAGCGTGCCGATCGTCTCGCGCAGCGCGGAAAGCCCGTCGCGCGTGATCCGCTGGACCTGGACGTACTTGCCGAAGGTCTCGACGGCGAGCGGACTGCAGGCTCGGGCGAGGCCACCCGTCGGCAGGACGTGGTTCGCGCCCGTCGCGTAGTCGCCGGCCGACTCCGGGGCCCACTCGCCCACGAACAGCGAGCCGGCGTTCCGGAGCCGCTCGACGGTGGCCTCGAGAGGGACGACGTCGACCGAGAGATGCTCGGGGGCATACGCGTTGACGAAGTCGATTGCGGCGTCGAGCGTCGGCGCAATCGCGATGGCGCCGTGGGTCGCGAGCGCGCGCGCGAGGATGTCCCGCCGCGAGGCGACGGCGAGACGACGGCCGACCTCGGCCTCGACGGCATCGGCGAAGGGGGCATCGGGCGTCACGAGGATCGCCGGCGAATCGGGGCCGTGTTCCGCCTGGGTGATGAGGTCCGCGGCGACGCGCCGCGGGTCGGCCGAGGCGTCGGCGAGCACCATGCCCTCCGACGGCCCCGCCGGCAGGTCGATGCCGACTTCGCCGGCGAGCTCGAGCTTGGCCGCGGTGACCCACGCGTTGCCGGGACCGACGATCCGGTCGACCGGCTCGACGCCATCGCCCGGCAGCCCGAACGCGAGCGCCCCGACGGCCTGCGCGCCGCCGGCGACGATGAGCGCGTCGACGCCGAGCACGCCCGCCGCCCCGAGGAGGACCGGGTCGATCCGGCCGTCGCGGTCGGCCGGACTCGCGACGACGATCTCGCGGACGCCCGCGACCTGGGCCGGGACGACGGTCATGACGAGCGACGAGGGATACGCGGCGCCGCCGCCCGGCACGTAGCACCCGACGCGCGCGAGGGCCGACCAGCGACGCTCGACCTCGACACCGTCGACGATCCTCGTGCGCGTCGTCTTCGGACGCTGGCTTTCGGCGAAACGGCGGACGTTGGCGATGGCGACGTCGAGGGCCGCGCGGACGTCCTGATCCAGCCGATCCGCGGCCGCACGAAGCTCGCCACGCCTGAGGACGAGCCGTCCGTCGGCGAGACCGCCACCGAATCGGCCGTTCGCATCGCGGACGGCGGCGGACCGATTCGACCGAACGTCGGCCAGGATGGCGCGAGCCGCGTCGCGAACGGACGCGTCGGGGACGGCGCCACGGCGGGTGAGCGCGGCGACCGTGGCCCGGGTGGCCGCGTCCGTCGCCGCGAGGGCGAGGTCGATCCGGCGGAGGCGCAGCGCGGTCGTCGCAGTGCTCACGGAATGATCTTCTCGATCGGCAGCACGAGGATGCCGGACGCGCCGGCGGCCTTGAGCCGGGGTAGCAGCCCCCAGACGTCGTCGGCGCCCACGACCGAGTGGATCGCGATCATCCCCTCGTGCGCGAGCGGGATGACCGAGGGCGACTCGAGGCCGGGCAGGAGGCTCTCGAGCTCCGGCAGTCGCGACGCCGGCGCGTTCATCATCAGGTACTTACGGCCGCGTGCCTCGATGACCGACGAGAGCATCGTGTCGATCGACGTGACGTCCGCGGCCCGCTCGCGGTGAGCATTGGGATTCGCGATCAGCACCGCTTCCGACGCGAGCAGGTCGCCGATGGGTCGAAGGCCGTTCATCACGAGCGTCGAGCCGGTCGAGACCAGATCGACGATCGCCTCGGCGAGACCGAGCCGCGGCGCGACCTCGACGGCACCGGAGATCGGGATGACATCCGCGGCGATGCGGCGCTCGTCGAGGAAGCGACGGGTCGCGTTCGGGTGCGCGGTCGCGACGCGGAGGCCGGCAAGGTCCTCGACGCGCTGGTAGCGCGAGTCGTTCGGTACGGCCGCGGTCAGCCGGCAGCGGCCGTAACCGAGGCCGCGGAGGCGCGGCAGCTCGGCCCCGGTCTCGGCCAGGAGGTCGACACCGGTGATCCCGAGGTCGGCCACGCCGTCGCCGACGAACTCGATGACGTCGTTGGCGCGGACGAACAGGATGTCGAGGTCGAAGTTCTGGACGCGCGCAACGAGCGACCGATCGTGCTCCTCGAACGCGAGCCCGGCGTCGCGCAGCAGCTCGACGCTCGGCTCGAGGAGCCGGCCCTTGTTCGGGACGGCGAGCCGGAGTCGTTCGGTCATCGCTCGGCCCGGACGGGGTAGGGTCGGCTGCCCGGCTCGTCGGCGGCGATCCGGTCGAGCATCGCCCGGTAGCCGCCCTCGCCGTGGTGGAGCCACGAGGCGATGCGGGTGATCGTGGCGGTGCTGGCGCCGGTCTCGCGGCTGATCTCGGCGTAGTGGCGCCCGGCGGCGAGCTGGCGGACGACCGCCCAGCGCTGGGCCATGTCGCGGAGCTCGCCGAGCGTGCACAGGTCGCGGAAGAAGCGCTCCGCCTCGTCACGGTCCTCGAGCCGGAGGATCGCGTCGAAGAGCGCGTCGGTGTCAGCGGTGCGCCAGGTCTCGTCGGCCAAGGGTGTCGACCCCCCTGTGTTACCGTGGTAGCGTAGTAGCGTGCTAAGACGCTAGCATGGCAGCTGGGATGTGTGCAAGGGCTGACTTCGACCTGTTTCCGGCGATCGACCTGCGAGCAGGCCGGGTGGTGCGGTTGACTGAAGGGGACTTCGGTCGGGAGACCGAGTACTCGACCGACCCTGTCGCCGTCGCCGGCCGCTTCCGTGACGCGGGCGCGCGGTGGCTCCACGTGGTCGACCTGGACGGCGCCAAGGCGGGCGAGCCCCGGCAGGCGGAAGTCGCGCGGGCGATCGTCGAGGCGGTCGCCGGTGGCGCGCGGTGCCAGGTCGCCGGCGGTTTGCGGTCGGACGCCGCGGTGGCCGACGCCCTCGACGCCGGCGCGGCAAGGGTCGTCGTCGGCACGGCCGCGCTGCGCGACCCGTCGTTCGCCGGCCGGCTCGTCGAACGGCACGGCGCCGAGCGCGTCGCCGTCGGGCTCGACGTCCGCGACGACTTGGCGGTCGGCGATGCATGGCGGCACGGTGCGGCCGGCGTTCCCGTCGCGGACGCGATCGATGCGCTGACCGCGGTCGGCGTCGAAACCTTCATCGTCACCGCCGTCGCTCGCGACGGCCGCCTCGAGGGCCCGGACGTCGCCCTCCTCGGGGCAATCGTCGCGATGGGGCAGGGGAG
>DATBKB010000023.1:0-57351 GCA_036556145.1 Candidatus Limnocylindrales bacterium
GGCCGAAGAGGCGGCCCTTGCGCAAGACGAAGCCGGTCGCCCGGTCGGTCCGCGGGTCAATGAGGACGAGGTCGAGCGTGCCGACGTCGCCGTCGGTGGCGACGACGCGCTGCCCGGCCCGCAGCGGCCGGCCGCCGGCCATGGCGCCCAGCTGGCCCGAGGAGGCCGTCCGCAGGAGCCCCGGGCGCTCGAGCGAGGCGCCCACTTCCCCACCGTCCGGCTGCGCCGGCGGGAGGTGCACGACCTCGACTGGCCCGAGCGAGACCCGCACCCGCTCGGTGTCCGCCGACTCGACCGCGTCGATCGGCACCGCGACGGAGTACGGCAGCACGTCCGAGCTGCCGACGACGATCGCCGCGACCTCGCCCCCGCCGGGCCGGTACACGATTCGCTCGACCACGCCGACGTACTCACCGGCGGCGTACACCGGGGCGCCGGTGCGGATCTCGAGCCGCTCCGTCAGTGCCACACGATCGACCAAATCGTCACTCCCGCTTCGAATGCGCAAGGGACTCCGGCCCGCGGCCGGAGTCCCTCACACCGTGCAGGCCCGCCTGCCCGGTCGTCCGCCTACAACGAGACGACGATCCGGTTCTCGACCGTGGCGACGCCCGGCGCGGACCAGGCGACCCGTTCCGCCTCCTGCTTCTCGGCCCACGCCCGGACGGTCCCGGAAAGGATCACCTTGTCGCCACGGACCTCGACGTTGATGCGCTTCGCATCGAGCTCGGCGCTGCGGACGAGGGCGTCCTCGATCTGCTTCTTCATCTCCTCGGCCGAGGGCCGCTGGACCGGCTTCACGGTGATGAGGTTGCTGACGCCGCGGACGCCGGCGATCCGGCGGACGACGCGCTCGGCATCGGCCCGCTGAAAGCCCCAATTGACCTCGCCCTTCAGCGTCACCCAGCCCTTCGAGACGGTGACCTCGATCCTGTCCGGGTCGAGGTTTGCGTCCCACTCGAGGGCCCGTGCGGCGGCCGCGGCAATGTCCGCGTCGGTGCGCTCGGCCGAGGCGGGCAACCGGACCTCGATGTCGTTGGCCACCGCCTTGACGCCGCGGACGCGGTGTGCCGCTTCCTCTGCCGCCCAGCGCTTGAGATAGCTGTCGACCCAGCCGGTGAGCGTGACGACGCCGTCCTTGACGGCCACGCCGACCTCGTTCGGCTGGAGCATCGCGTCGAACTTCAGCTCGCGCAGGACCTCCTGCTGGATCTCCTCGTCCGTCCGTACCGCGATGGCCATCAACGGCCTCCTTCCTGTGCTTCGGGTCAGACTTCCCGGTATTCGCCTTCGACAGTCCCCGGCGGCGTCTCGCCGCGTCCGTCAGCGCTGCCCGGACCCCGCTGACCGCCGCCGGCGGCCGCCCCGACCGGCTCGCGGGCCTCGGTCTCGACCCTCGAGAGGACGCGCTCCAGCGCCTCGACACCGGAGCGGATTGCGCTCGAGTCGTTCCGCTCGATCGCCTGGCGGACCTCCTGGGCCCGATTCTCGATCTCGAGCTTCAGCTCGCTGGGGATCCGGTCGCCCGCTTCCTGCAGGACGCGTTCGGCGGAGTAGGCCATGTTGTCGGCCCGGTTCCGCAGCTCGGCCTCCTCGCGCCGTCGGGTGTCCTCGGCAGCGTGCTGCTCGGCCGCCTTGATCATCCGCTGGATCTCGGCCTCGGACAGGCCGCTCGTCGGCTGGATCTCGACCTTCTGCTCCTTGCCGGTCGCCTTGTCGCGCGCGGAGACATGGAGGATCCCGTTCGCGTCAATGTCGAAGGTCACCTCGATCTGGGGCACGCCGCGTGGCGCCGGCTGGATGCCGTCGAGGACGAAGCGGCCGAGGCTCTTGTTCTCCGAGGCCAGCGGTCGCTCGCCCTGGAGGACGTGGATCTCGACCTGCTGCTGGTTGTCATCGGCAGTCGAGAAGATCTCGGTGCGGCGGGCCGGGATCGTCGTGTTGCGCGGGATGAGGACGGTCATCACGCCGCCCTTCGTCTCGACCCCGAGCGAGAGCGGGGTGACGTCCAGAAGGAGCACGTCCCGGACGTCACCTTTGAGCACTCCGGCCTGGATCGCCGCACCGACCGCCACGACCTCGTCCGGGTTGACGCCCTTGTGCGGCTCCTTGCCGTTGAAGAGCTTGCGAACGAGCTCCTGGACGGCCGGCATCCGCGTCTGCCCGCCGACGAGCACGACCTCGTCGACCTCGGCGGCGGCGACCTTGGCGTCGGCGAGCGCCTGCTCGACGGGACCCCGGGTGCGCTCGATGAGGTCCCTCGTCAACTGCTCGAGCTTCGAGCGCGTGAGCGTCATCTGGAGGTGGATCGGGCCGGACGCGTTGGCGCTGATGAACGGCAGGTTGATCTCGGTCGACTGCGTCGTCGAGAGCTCGATCTTCGCCTTCTCGGCCGCCTCGCGGATCCGCTGCAGCGCGACACGGTCCTGGCTCAGGTCGATGGCCTGGTCCTTGCGGAACTCGGCGATGATCCAGTCCATCACCGCCCGGTCGAAGTCGTCGCCGCCGAGGAACGTGTCGCCGTTGGTGGCGAGGACCTCGATGACGCCTTCGCCGACGCGGAGGATCGAGATGTCGAACGTGCCCCCGCCGAGGTCGTAGACGGCGATGACCTCGTCCCGGCCGGCCTTGTCGAGCCCATAGGCGAGCGAGGCCGCCGTCGGCTCGTTGACGATCCGCAGGACCTCGAGCCCGGCGATCTGGCCGGCGTCCTTCGTGGCCTGGCGCTGGGCGTCGTTGAAATAGGCGGGGACGGTGATGACAGCCTGGTTGACCTTGTCGCCGAGCTTCGCCTCGGCATCGGCGCGGAGCTTCTGGAGGATCATCGCCGAGATCTCGGGCGGCGAGTACGTCTTGCCACCCATGACCACCGCGACGTCACCGTTGGGGGCGCGGGTGACCTTGTAGGGCACCCGCTTGATCGCCTCCTGGACCACCGGGTCATCGAACTTGCGGCCCATGAACCGCTTGATCGAGAAGATCGTGTTCTCGGGATTCGTCACGGCCTGGCGGCGGGCGATCGTGCCGACGAGCCGCTGGCCCGTCTTCGGATCGATCGCGACGACCGATGGTGTGACGCGGCTGCCCTCGGCGTTTTCGAGGACGGTCGGCTGGCCCGCTTCGAGGACGGCCATGGCCGAGTTGGTCGTCCCGAGATCGATTCCGATGACCTTCGGCATGGGTCAGCCTCCAGTGGGTTCGGTGGATGCTGGTGGAGAGTCCGGCGGCTCGCCGCCGCGGGGCACGGGCCCGCGGACGACGACCTGGGCGGGTCGGAGCAGGCGGCCACGGGCCGCGTAGCCCGGCCGGATGATCTGGCCGAGCGTCGCCTCGGCGGCGTGCGGGTCCGGCTCATAGATGACGGCCTCGTGGCGGGTCGGGTCGAACGGCTCACCGACCGCGCCGACCGGCTCGAGACCGAGCTGCTCCTGGAGATCGCCGAGCCTCGAGCGGGCCAGGCCGACGCCCTGGACCCAGGGATCGTCGGCGAGATGGCTTGGGACGTCGCCGAGGGCGCGATCGAGATCCTCGATCACCGGCAGCAGCGGCTCGAGGAGCCCGCTCCGAAGGCGATCGACCTCGGCCTCGCGCTCGGCGGAGACGCGATGGCGGAAGTTGCGGAAGTCGGCGCGCTCCTGGCGGAGCAGCGACACGAGCTCCTCGACGCCCGGAAGCTCCTCGGTCGCACCGGATCGGCCCATCTCTCAGCCCTCCCCCGCCGCGCCGCGCTCGGCGCGGCGTTCCGGCGGGCCGTACGGCAGGTCGATGTACTCGACCGACGGCCGGCGCTGGGCGGTCTGTGGGTAGAGATGCATGAGCTCGAAGACGGTCGCCGGCATGTCCGTCCCGACCGTCAGCCCCAGCTGTCGGGCCTCGTCGACGGTGATCGGGTAGTCGTGCGTCCATTGGCCGCAGCTCAGCTCCTCCGCGAGCCGATCGGCCCGATCGGCCGGCAACCGGTCGCCGAGGAGACCGCGGACCGTTCGCCGGACCTGGCGGAGCGCCTTCTGGGCAACGTCTGCCTGGATGAGGGTCTCGTCGCGCACCCGGGCGACCGGCTTGCTCTCCATGACCTTGACGATCGAGGCGGCGGGGGACGACCCGAGCTGGGGATCGACCGGCCCGAGGACGGCGTTCTCACCCATGACGATCTCGTCGGCGGCGAGCGCGATGAGCGTGCCGCCGCTCATCGCGTAGTGCGGGACGAAGACCGTCACCCGCGCCTTGTGACGCTGCAGCGCGTGGGCGATCTGGGATGCCGCGAGGACGAGCCCGCCGGGCGTGTGGAGGACCAGGTCGATGGGGCGCTGCGGGTCAGTCAGCTGGATGGCCCGCAACAGTCGCTCCGAATCCTCGATGTCGATGTAGCGGGCGATCGGAAAGCCGAGGAAGCTCATCGTCTCCTGGCGGTGGATGAGGCCGATCGCCCGGCTGTGCCGCTCCTCCTCGAGCTTGCGGAACGCACGCACGCGCTGCGCCTCGAGGAGCCGCTGCCGGATCACCGGCTGGAGCGAGGAGAGGATCAGGAAGATCCAGAGAAAGTCGATTGGTGACATGGGGAGGCGTCCGTCGGCCGGCGCTCGTGAACGCGAGCGCCGGCCCGGGGGACTACTTCCTGGAGCTCTCGGCCTGACCGCCGGACGGCGTTCCGCCCTTCGCCCTCGCGGCCGCGTCCTGGCGATCGGCCGAGGTGCCGCCGCCGTTTCGGCTGCCGGCGCTCGCCCGGCCGTCGCCGGCTACCTCGATTCGCCGAGCCCGGTTCTGGGCGGCCTTCGGCAGCTCGATCGTCAGCTGCCCGTTTCGGAAGCTCGTCGTGATGGCGTCCACGTCGACCATGCCGGGCAGCGCGACCGCCCGCATGAACTGGCCCTGGCGGCGCTCGCGGAGCAGGTAGTTGCCGTCCTTCTCCTCGCGCTCCTCGTTCATCTGGCCGCGAATCGTCAGCGTGCGGCCCTCGATGAGGATCTCGAGGTTCTTCGGGTCGATGCCGGGCACATCCATGTCGACGACGTAGGCATCGTCGGTCTCGCGGACGTCGATCGGCGGGGCCAGGTCGGTCAGCCCTCCGTCGAACTGGACGAACGGCCAGTCGCCCATCAGTCGCTCGATCGCGTTGCGGAGAGGGACGACGTTTCGATCGGGGCGTCGGGTCAGGGTCATCACGTCACCTCCTGGGGCGCGGCCCCGACCGGATGTGGCCGTCCACGCCTGTTCGCTTTCGCCTGCCGGAAACCGTCGCAGGGACGCGAGACCGGTGCAGTGGTCTCTGCTACGCGATGGGTCAGCGGAGGCCGGTGCCGTGTAGCCCGCGGTACGCGCTCGCCGTGCCGCGCCGGCGCCGCGTAGCGGGTGCTGCGGCGCAGGCGTGGCGCCTTCGGCGACGTTGCTTGCTGCCGGGTCGCGCCGGCACCCGACCCGCGCAAAGGAGGGCGGAGATGAGCGAACGATACGCGCGGAACTGGTGGATGATCGGCCTGCGGGGCCTGCTCGCGATCGTATTCGGGCTCGTGGCGATCTACCTGCCCGACATCACGCTCCGGGCGCTCATCCTGCTCTTCGGTGCGTTCGCCATCGTCGACGGCGCGCTCAACCTGGGGGCCGGGCTCCGGGGTGACGGGGGGCAGCCCGACTGGTGGGCGATCGTCGCGGGACTCGCGGGAATCGCGATCGGCGTGGCGGCCGCGCTCCTGCCCGAGCTCACGGCGGTCGCCCTGCTGATCGTCATCGGCTCGTGGGCGCTCCTGCTCGGAATCATTGAAGTGGTGGCGGCCATCCGGCTGCGGGACCGGATCCAGGGCGAGCTGCTTCTCGCCCTGGACGGCCTGGTCTCGATCGCCTTCGGGCTGTTCGTCATCGTCGCGCCCGGCGCCGGGGCGCTCGCCCTCGTCTGGCTCATCGGCGCGTTCGCGATCGCATCGGGCATCCTGCTGCTCGCCGTGGCGGTGCGCCTGTACCAGCGCCAGCGCGAGGCCGCCGACAGGGGGCATGCCGCCACCGGCTGAGCCACACCTCTGAATCCGGTCACAGGCCGGGCCGTTAGGTGTTTGCAACGTTGTTCGCCGCCGTCGTCCGCTGGAGTTGCGACGCCTGCGCGCAGGATTCGACCGAGCGCGCCAACGCATCGACCCGCACGGGCGACCCTCCATGCTGCTGTCGCATCCCAGGGACGACGGTCTGTTCGAGCAGATCGCCGCCAACCAGACGCGGGTCATCGACTCCGGCGCGCGCACCGTCCGCGCCGCGAGACGGGTCATCCGCCGGTGCTATCCCAGGGCCGACCTCTACCGGCAGACAGGCGTGCTCCTCGACGGCCGCCCGACGACCGTCTGGTTCGCCTACCGCGACGGCCGGCTCAGCCCCGCGCTGCCGACGAGCGAGTGGTGGAAGAGCGACGCGGGGGCGACCGCCAATCTCGATGGTTCCGGCGCATTGACCCGGGCCAGCCCCGAGTTCCGGACGCTCGTCGGCCTGCCTCCGGTGGTCAGCGGCGGCGAGGGCCTCGACGACCGGATCGGCCCCGACATCTGCCGCGAGCTGCGCCGGAGCGCGCGCGCGCTCGCCGGCCGGCGCGACGTCACGGGGGCGATCGAGCTGCGTCTCCCGTGGGGTCACCGGCGAACGGTCGAATTCCACGCCGGACGCCTCGCGTCGGGTGACTACACGCTGGTTCTCCGCTCCCTCGAGGATCGCGACGATGCGATCGCCCGGGCGGCCACCAGCCTGGCACTCGGCGGGGCCTCGCCGGCTCATCGCAAGAAGCTGCTCGGCATGGGGCAGCGCCGGGAGCTGGGACCCGGCGACGCGATCGGCGCCGACAGCCGCGCCACCTGGGCGATCCTCGTGCTCGCCGGGCTCATGCGACTCCTCATCCGGGCCGACGGGTCCGAGCCGACCCTGGCCTACGCCGGCCACGGGTCGCTGCTCGGGTCCCACGTTCTCCCCGGCGACGAGCTCGTGCCCATCGATGTCCAGGCCGTCACCCCGAGCGTCGTGATGCAGCTGCCGGCCCAGGCGGTCGCGGACCTCATCGAGTCCGACGGCCGCTTCGCCCGCGCGGTCGTCGACCAAGCCCAGGCGCTCTACGGCTCGACGGCGCTGACGCTCGCGGCCCGGACCGCGTCGGACCTGCCCGCGCGACTCGCCCGGGAGATCACCCTGCTCGCCGAGTGGCATCCGCCGCGGGGCCTCATCCCGGTGACCGAGCAGCAGCTCGCCGACGGCGTCGGCAGCATCCGCGAATCGGTCGCCCGAACGCTCGGGACGTTCCGCCGGCGGGGCTGGATCGCGACGACTGGCCGCGGCTTGCTCGTGCTCGACCAGGTCGCGCTGCGCGTCGCGATGGGCGGAGACGTGGCGCCGCGGCCCGCGCTGCCGGCGCCGGCCGGCTCCTCCGGGGGAGCGCTCCTCGCCTAGCCTGGCCCGGCCCGCCCTGGCCCGTCCTGACGCGCCCGCCCGCCGAACACCAGGCGTTCCGTGAAGTCGTTGCGGCACTTGCCGTCCGGATCCAGGCGGCCGGTCAACGCGACGAAGTCTGCCAGCCGTTCGTAGCGGGCGGCGACCAGTTCCAGCGGAATCGTGAAGAGCTTTCCCCAGTGCGGGCGGGGCTCGAATGGCGCGAGCGCGCTCTCGATCTCGGGCAGCAGCTCACGGACCGCGGGTTCGTCCGGCCGCCATGTGAAGTGGATCGTCGCGCTGTCGCGACGGTACGCGGGGCTGAGCCACAGGTCGTCCGCGGCGACGGAGCGAATCTCGGAGACCTGGACGAGCGGAGCGAGCCGCGCGCGAAGTCGATCCACGGCGAGGAACGCCTCGACCGCATGCTCGCGCGCGATGAAGTACTCGCTCTGGAGCTCCGCTCCGGCGCTCGGCGTGTGGTCCATCCGGAAGTGTGGGAGCCTGGCGTGCCAGGGACCCGGCTCGCCGAGCTGCGGCGTGCAAGCTTGCGCCGGCATGCCGGGGATGGGGTGGAGCTGCCTCGTCGCGCGTCGCGCGCCAAGGATCTCACCGGGGGCGTCGATGCGCCCATCCGTGACCCGGCGCTTGAGCCAGAGCTGGTCGATCGACGGGCCACGCCACGTCGGGAAGAAGCTGACGCTGTCGGCCATCGCCGAGATCTCGGCGTAGTACGCGGCGAAGGACTCGAGCGGCAGGTCCTCGTACACATCCTGCCGCATGACGTACGCCGGCTCGACGCGCAGGTCGAGCGCCGTGACGACGCCGAGCGCACCGAGGGACACGACGGCCGCGTCGACCTCGTCGCCTTCGACGATTCGCAGCTCGCCGTCCGGGCCGACGATCTCCAGCCGCGTGACCGCCGTCGACAGGCTGCCGCTGCGATCGCCCGAGCCATGCGTGCCGGTCGCGACGGATCCGGCGACCGACACGTGCGGCAGCGAGGCCATGTTGTGGAGGGCGAAGCCGGCCTCGTGCAGCGGCTCGCACAGCTCGCCGTAGCGGACGGCGCCATCGATGCGAACGGTACGCGCGGCGGCGTCGACCTCGAACCGGCGCGGCATGTCGGCGAGCGACACGAGATCCCCGGTCGTGTCGGCCACGTCGCTGCAGGCATGCCCGGTCCCGAGCGCCCGGATCCGAGGCGAGCGCCGGACGAGCTCCTGGAGCTCGGCCACCGACCGCGGCCGGTAGACATGGCGGGCGCGATAACGGACGTTGCCGAACCAGTTCTGCACGGGCTTCGGCCGCACTATAGGCCGAGGCCGATGACAATCGGGCGGATCAAGGCGACGCAGCGGCGAAGCGCGTATCGCGCATCTGAGAGATTCCCTCGCCGGCACGGCGCGTCCGCGGCGCCATCGGGCTGCTATCGATAGGCCATGCGCGGGGTTTCGCCTTGAGCCCGCCCCTGAGCCCGCCGCCCGTCTTCGAGGCCCGGCGTAACGAGCTGCCCGCGTACATCTCGAACGGACTCATGGGCATCCGCGTCGTCGACATCCCGCTCGTGCCCGGGACCGCGATCGTCAGCGGCGCCTCGGGTCTCCACCCCGTGAAGCAGGTCGAAGCGGCCGCGCGGGCGCCGTATCCGGTCGCCGGCGACATCGTTCTCAACGGCGTCTCGATGCGCGAGGCGATGCACCTCGTCCGGTTCTGCGAGCAGCGCTACGACTTCTCGACCGGCGAGCTGACGACCCGGTTCGAGTTCCGGCTCGACGGCGTGGTCGCGTCGGCCGAGACGCTGACCTTCTGCTCGCGGGCGCAGCCAACCCTCGTGCTCCAGCAGACCAGCGTCACGGTCGACGGACCGGCCGACCTCACGTTGCGGGCGATCGTCGACCCGGGCGGGATTCCGGGCCGCTACCTGCGCCGCCAGGTCGAGACACCCGGCGAGCCGCAGGCCTCGGTGGACGGCTCCCTGCTGTGGGAAACGCTCGGCGCGATGTCGAGGATCGGGGTTGCATACGACACCGAGTTCGTCGGTTCCGGCGACGTGACGCCGGGACGCGCCGAGTGGGGTGAGCAGAGTCCGCTCGCCAGCGATTACCGGGTGCGAGCTCGCTCGGGACGTCGCTACGGCGTCCGACAGATCGCCGGCCTCGTCCCGAGCGTGCTTCACAGCGAGCCGGATCGGCAGGCCGTGCGCCTCGTCAGCCAGGCTGCGAGCGCGGGCTTCGACGAGCTTCGCCGCCGCAATCGGGCTTCATGGGATGAGGTCTGGCGCGCTCGCATCGTCGTCGATGGACCGGGACCGCGGTGGCAGGAGCTGACCGACGCGGCGATGTTCTACCTGCTCTCGTCGACGCATCTCGCGTCGCCGTCGAGCACGTCGATCTTCGGCCTCGCCCAGTGGACGGACTACCACTACTACTACGGACACATCATGTGGGACATCGAGACATTCTCGGTCCCCGTCCTCACCCTGCTCAACCCGCCCGCATCGCGATCGCTACTCGGCTTCCGGACCCGGACGATGGATGCCGCGCGATCGAACGCGAAGATGGCCGGTCATCGCGGCTTGCGCTTTCCGTGGGAGGCCGGCGCGACGCGGGGCGAGGAGACCGCTCCCGGCGCGGGCAGCGCGTCGTGGTTCGAGGACCACGTCTCGATCGACGTAGCGTTCGCCTTCGCGCAATACGCCCATGCCACGGGCGACGGCGAGTTCCTCGAGATGGAGGCGTGGCCGATCCTCCACGGTGTTGCCGACTGGATCGCCAGCCGCGTGACCGAGACGCCGCGGGGCTTCGAGCTCCACGACGTCATGGGGATCGCGGAGCGCGAGGAACCGTCGAACAACGAGGCGTTCACGCTCATGGGTGCGGCGGTCGTCCTGCGCGAGGCGATCGCGTGCGCGGAGCGGCTCGGTCGCCATGTCCCGCCCGAGTGGCGCCGCGTCGCCGACGGGCTTGTGCTGCCGATGGACGCCGATCGCACGCACGTGATCAGCCACGACGGCTGGCGCTCGACCGAGTCGAAGGGTGCGACGCCAGGGCCGCTCGCCGGGATCTTCCCGGTCTGGTATCCGCTGCCGGCTGACGTCGAGCAGGCAACCCTGCGGCGATACCTCGACCTCGCCGACAGCTACGTCGGCTCGCCCATGCTCTCGGCGTTCTACGGCGTCTGGGCCTGCTGGGCCGGCGACCGGGCCCGCGCTGCCCGACTCCTCGACGAGGGATACGCACAGCTCCACGCCGGGCGCTTCCTCCAGACCCTCGAGACGCGCCCGGATCGAGCGCCGGAAACGCCTCGCGCCGGCCCGTTCTTCGCCAACCTCGGGGCCTACCTGTCGGGACTCCTGTACGGCTTTCCGGCATTGCGGATCGGGCCCGAGGACCCGGCGACGTGGCCGCAGCGGCCGGTCGTGCTCCCGGAGGGCTGGCGCTCGATCGAGGTCGAACGGGCGTGGATCCGCGGCCGCCCAGTGTCGATCGTCGCCCGCCACGGCGCCGACCGCGCGGAGCTCCGGCCCGCCGACTGACGGCCCGCGATCGCGGTCCGGGACACCGACCCGCGCTCGCGACGACCCAAAGGCCCAGGGCGGCGAGCGCAAGCGCCAGGACGCGCCGGAATGCCGCCTCGGGCAGCCGCCGCAGGATCGGCCGCGACGAGTTCCTGCCGCCGATGTTCGTCGACCGGCCGGCCTGGGGCGCGGCGCTGCTGAGCGGATCCGAGGTCTCCGGCCGGGCCAACGTCTACGAAGCGACGTTCCGGCTGGCCGTGCTCGACAAGGCCGGCCACGTCCTGGTCGGCTCAGGCCGGGACGAACGGCGCGTACTCCGGCTGCCACATCGCGCGATCGACGGCCGGCTCGATCTGGTCATCGCGATACTGGCGCCCGTAGCCACTGTCGCGGAGGTGCCGGACGACCTCGATCGCGATCGTCCTGGCGATGGATCGCAGCTCCGCCACCGGCGGGTAGATCGCGCCGGCCGCCAGGCGTTCCGCGCCGACGCGCGCGGCGAGGGCGCGGGCCGCAACGAGGAACGCGTCGTCAGGCACCTCGCGCGCCTCGGCCACGATGGCCCCGAGCCCGACGCCCGGGAAGACGAAGACGTTGTTGGCCTGGCCGATCGTCCGGCGGCCGTCCGGCCGCTCGACGTCGCGGCTCGGACTGCCTGTCGCCACGAGGGCCCGTCCGTCGCTCCACTCGAGGACCTCGGCCGGCTGCGCCTCGGCCCGGTCGCCCGGGTTCGACAGCGGCAGGATGATCGGCTCGTCGCTCTGACCGGCGACCTCGCGAACAAGGGCCTCCGAGAAGGCCCCGCGGCAGCCCGTCGCGCCGATGAGCACCGTTGCCCGGAGCGCCCGGGCGAGGCGGACCGGATCGACCAGATCGGCGGGCGTCAAGCCGGCGTCGAGGAACCAGGCCGGGTCGACGGCGAACGGCCGCTGGTCCTCGGCCAGCTCGGCTCGGCCCTGGTGGACCAGCCCGTGGCGGTCCATGAGCGCGAGGCGCGGGCCGATGTCGCTGCGACCGCCCTCGTCGGCGATCTCGCGGCGGATGAGCCGGGCGATGCCGATTGCGGCCGCGCCGGCACCGAGGATCAGGAACCGGTCCTCGGCAAGGCCCTGGCCCTTCCGGGCGGCGAGGAGCCCTCCGAGGACCACCCCACCAGTGCCCTGGACGTCGTCGTTGAAGCTCGGCAACCGGTGGCGATAGCGGTCGAGGATGCGGAGCGCGTTGTGCTGCTTGAAGTCCTCCCACTGCAGGACGGCCGCGGGGAAGACCTGTCGGACGGCCTCGACGAACGCCTCGACGACATCGTCGTAGGCGGTGCCGCGCAGTCGAGGTGCTCGATGGCCGAGGTACAGCGGGTCGTCGAGGAGCTCGGTGCGGTCGGTCCCGACGTCGAGCGAAACCGGCAGCGTCCAGGCCGGGTAGATGCCGGCGGCGGCGGTGTAGAGGGCCAGCTTGCCGACCGGGATGGCCATCCCGCCGGCACCCTGGTCGCCGAGACCGAGGATCCGCTCGTTGTCGGTCACGACGATGAGGCGGATGTCGTCGCCGGCCGCGGCGAGGATCTCGTCCATCCGCCCGACATCGGCCGGCGTGAGCCAGATGCCGCGCGGTCGGCGGAAGATGTGGCTGAACTCCTGGCAGGCGCGACCGACCGTGGGCGTATAAACGATCGGCAGGAACTCCTCGAGGTTGCCGGTCAGGACCCGGTAGAAGAGGGTCTCGTTGCGGTCCTGGAGTGCGGCCAGGCCGATGTACCGCTCGAGCTCTTCGGGCTTGCGGCGGACGTGCTCGAGCTCGAGCGCGACCTGCTCGTCGATCGTCGTCACGCGGGATGGCAGCAGCCCGCGCAGACCGAGCGTGTCGCGCTCCTCCTCGCTGAACGCGGTGCCCTTGTTGAGCAGCGCCTGGCCGATGACCGCCTGGCCGCGCTCGCGGACGGGCCGAACGCCGTGCGGTGCCTCGAGCGGCAGCCGGGGGCCGGCCGGCTCGACCGCCGGCCGCGCCGGGCTCGGACCGTTGCGACGGGTCCGGATCGGGACGGGTGCGTCGACGAGCGATCTCATCCTCCGGCCAGACTGCGATCGGCCGTCTCGGCGGGCACGGGCCGTCGGTCGCCAAAGGCGGGGGCCGAAGGACATCCGGCCCGTCCGGCCACCCGGCGGCGCCGGAACAGGACCCTTGGGTGGTGTCCGGCACCCTCCGCAATAGGGCACAACCCACCACGCACGCCTTTCGGGGCCATTTTCGGGCCGAATTGGGCATGGCCCGCGGTGCTGGGGCGTCTACTCTTCCCGCTGGAGGGGCCTCCTGTGGTCGTTCGGCTCGTCGAGGGGTCGCGATGACGACGGCATCCGTGCCGGAGCGTCGGCCGCGGCCGTGGCCTCGGCCCTGGACGCCGCCTCGACGTTGGGTCCTCGGGATCGTCGTGGCGCTCGGCCTTCTCCTCGCCGTTGCCGCCGTTGCAGCGGTCGCCTTCGAGAACGCCTATGCCGGCCGTGCGTTGCCGGGCGTGTCGATCGCGGGCGTCGACGTGACGGGCCTTTCGCCAGCCGAGGCGCGCGATCGGATCGCCGCAATCGCGACCGAGCCGTCGGCGCTGACCGTCGTCATCGGCTCGCGCACGGTCACGGTGCCGGCCGCGGTCTTCGGCCGGACCGCCGACGTCGATGGTGCCGTGGCGGCCGCGATGGCGGCGGGCCGAGGCGGCGGCCTCCTGGCCGACGCCGGCGACCGGCTGGCGCTCCTGACGGGCGGCCGCGACATCTCGCTTTCGGTCTCGATCGACGAGGCGAGGCTCGAGCGCTGGCTCGCCGTGTCGGCGATGCTCGTCGGCCGCCGGGCGGTCGACGCGATGGTCGTCACGACGCCAACCGGCTGGGAGCAGCGGTCCGACACGTTCGGGGTCGGGCTCGACGAGACGGCGTCGGGCGACATGATCCGGGCGGCGCTCCTCGGCGGTCAGCCGCTCGCGGGACCGCTGACGCTGCCGATCCGTCCGCTGGCGCCGGTCGTCGACGATCTCGACGTCTCGATCGCGATCGGCAAGGCGAACCGCATGGCCGCCGACGTGAAGCTCGCCCTCGGTGACGAGGACTGGACGCTCGCCGGCGCAAAGGTCCGCACGGCGATCGGCTTCGCCGTCCAGGGCGGCGAGCTCGTGCCGGTCGTCGATGCCGAGGCGCTACAGAAGGCCCTCGCGGCGATCGCGAAGGACGTCAAGGTCGCGCCCGTGCAGACCATCTTCCTCACGACGAAGTACGGGTCGGTCTTCGGTCATGTGCCGGGGCGGGCCGGTCGGAACCTCGACACGGCGACCACGGCCACCCGCATCGTCGAGCAGCTGTACGCCCGTCGCGACGGTGGGAGCGGCAGCAACATGCCGGTCACGGTCGCGACCGTCGCGGTCCAGCCGAAGATCAGCGCCGAGGAAGCCGCGAAGATCGCGCCCCGCATGACGCGCATCTCGGGCTGGACGACGCGGTTCGTCGTCAGCGAGAAGAACGGCTTCGGCAACAACATCATCCTGCCCGCGCGGTACATCAACGGGACCGTCGTGCGGCCGGGTGAGGTGTTCGACTTCTGGCGCGCCGTCGGGCCGATCACGCCGGCTCGCGGCTTCCGGATGGGCGGGATCATCCAGGGCGGTCACACGGTCCCCACGGGCGCGATCGGCGGCGGCATCTGCTCGGCGTCGACGACGATGTTCAACGCGGCCGCCCGCGGCGGGTACCAGATCCTCGAGCGCCACGCGCACTACTACTACATCACGCGCTATCCGCTCGGGCTCGACGCCACGGTGTCGAAGTCCGGCGGCGTCAGCACCGAGAACATGCGCTTCCGGAACGACACCGGCAGCTCGCTGTTCATCCGCGGCCTCGCCGGGGGCGGCTGGGTGCGCTTCGAGATCTACTCGCTGCCGACCGGACGGAGCGTCTCCTTCACGCGGCCCAGCGTGTCGAACGTCAGGCCCGCGGTCGACAAGATCGTGAAGACGTCGAGCCTGCGCCGTGGTCGCACCGACCGGCAGGAGTACCCGGCGAACGGCATGAACGTCGTCGTCAGCCGGATCGTCCGGGATGCCCGCGGCAAGGTCATCCACCGCAACACGTGGGTCAGCCACTACGGCCGCGTGGACGGCATCCTGCTCGTCGGCACGGGCTAGCGCGACGAGACCAGGGACATCGCGAAGGGCCCCGCCTCGGCGGGGCCCTTCGCGTGTTGGCGAGAGACCAGGTCAGACCGGAACGACCTTGAGGTGCTTCGGCTTGACTTCCTCGGTCTTCGGCAGGGTCAGGATGAGGAGCCCGTCCTTGAACGTCGCCTTGGCGGCCTCGGCCTTGATCGGGGTCGGGAGCGCGAAGGTGCGGGTGAAGGTGCCGCGATGCAGCTCCTTGTAGACGTAGCCGAGCTCGATCTCCTTCTTCTCCTCCATGTACTTGCCGGTGATCGTCACCATCTCGTCGGCGATCGTGACCTCGACCTCCTCCGGCGTGACGCCCGGCAGCGCGACCTTGGCGATCACGGCCTCGGGCGTCGTGTAGAGATCGAGCGGCGGGAGCACCGGGCGCTCGCCGTTCAGCGGCCAGATCGGGCGGAAGAACCGCTCGTCGAACATTCGCTCGACGGCGTCACGGAGCGTGACCATCTCGGCAAATGGCGACGGACGACGCATGAGGGTCATCGGACAACCTCCTGTCCAGGCCCGGGGAGGCGGGCCGCGCATTGGTGGCATCCGGTCCCGGGCGACACTGAACTGTGGCCCGCGGACGGTCGCGGCGGCCAGAGCCGGGCGAACCGTTCTGACGGGACAGTCGTCCCGATCTGCCTACGCCGGCCCCGACCCGGGACGCCGCCGAGCTGCGTAGGCGCGGCGGCTGGCGCCGTTACGAGGCCGGTGGCGTGTAGATCACCCGGATCGTCTTCTTCGTCGACTGGTCGTCGCCGATGCGGAAGGTGAGCTTGTTCTCGCCGTCCTTGAGGCCCACGGTCATCGCCCAGTGCCCGGTGCCGTCCGCGGTCGTGTGCTGATCCGGCGCGAGGCTGACGTCCCTGGTGATCGTGAGGCCGGGCGGGGCCATGCCGATGACGGTGACGTCCTTCGTCGCGACCTGCTGGCCGTCGGTCGGGCTGATGATCGCGATGCCGGTGATCGGCGGCGTCGGGGCGGCCGACGGTGTCGGGGTCGGCGTCGGTTGCCCCGGCAGGGCGGGCGCACCACCGTCCCGTGTGAGCCAGCCGTAGCCGAGAAGGCCGAGCGCGACGATGATCGCCGGGAGGAGGAGGCCCGTGCCGCGGCGCGTCTCGACGCGCCGCTCGGTCACCGGTTCGGCGGCGGGCACGCGCTCGGCGGCGGGGACCGACTGGGCAACCGCGACCCGCTCGGTCTCCGAGTCCTTCGCGGTGGCGGCACCGTCGACCTGGCGACCACATCCGGGACAGAACGCCATCTCGGGCGCGAGGCGGGTCCCGCACTGGGGGCAGAACCGGTTGAGCACCGTCATCAACCGATCGTCTCCCCCGCGGTGCTGCAAATGCGCAACATGGACGGTGGCGGCTCGTGCAGACTGCCGAGCATGATGCCTGCACCCCGGGCGCTGGGCCGCGCGCTCGCACTGTCGGCGGTGAGCGTCGCCTGGGGCGCCCTCGTCGGTTCGATTGCGGTCGTCCTCGCGGTCGCGACGGGAAGCCTCTCACTGCTCGGGTTCGGAATGGACTCCGCGATCGACGCCGGCGCGTCGGTGGTCCTCATGTGGCGGTTCCTGATCGAGCGGCGCCACCCGCATCGGGCCGAGCGCGTGGAGCGCGTGGCGGAAGGCGCCGTCGGCCTGGCGCTCGCCGCGCTCGCCGTCTACCTTCTCGCCGGGGCATCCTCGGCGTTGCTGGCCGGCGATCAACCGGAACGATCGGACGCGGCGACCGTCCTGCTGATCGCCTCGGTGGTGTTCCTGCCCGGCCTCTCCATCGCCAAGTGGCGCGTCGCGAGGCGGCTGAGCAGCCGAGCGCTCCGCGCCGACAGCCTCCTCACGGGCGTCGCCGGCCTCCTCGCAGGCATCGGTCTCGTGAGCACCCTCGTCACCGCGTGGTTCGGGCTGTGGTGGGCCGACGCCGTGGCGGCGATCGTCGTCGCCGCGCTGGTGGCGCCGGAAGCGGTGGGCGCGATCCGGAGTGCGCGTTCCCCGGCCGAGTGATGCCGGGCGCCGCATCGCGCCGTCGGTCAGCCGCCGATTCCGCCGAGGAGCGCAATGAGCCCGATCATCGCCACGAGCCCGGCGCCGAGGGCGCCGAAGAGATAGAGCCAGTGGGCGGCCGGGTTGACCGAGCGCATGTGCTCTTCACGGACGTCGTCCTCGGTGAGCGACGCCTCGCTCTTCCGGCGATCGCCGTCCTTGCTCATCGTCCGGCCTTCTCCTGCAACGCGTCGACCTTGGCCTCGATGCGGCGCAGCGCCGCCTCGCTGTCGTAGTCGGTGTCCGGCGACTCGTGGCTCTTGCGGTGGACGAGGAACGTCGTCAGGACGATGAAGACGAAGACCTGGAGGAACTCGGACTGCCAGTTCTCGAAGGTCGCCTGGGCCCAACTCCAGACGTAGCCATTCGGCCCGAAGGCCTCGGCCGTCTCGCCGTGGGCCTGCTGCTGGGCGACGAACTCGACCCAGCCGGTCCAGGTCTGGAGCGACCAGGACGCGAGGAACAGGACCAGCAGCGTGATGCTCAGGCCGTAGTCGCGCCACAGGCGTCTCATCGGCCGAAGTCATGGAGGACGTCGGGCCCGTTCGTCCCGACCGAAGGCGGGTTTCGCCTAACAGCCGCGTGCCGAAGCGCCATGCCGGACGGCCGGCCTTGGTCCGTCCCGATGCGTGTAATGCGCTCGTGATGGCGGTGCGGCTTCGGACGCGACGAACGAACAGCGCCCCACCCGATGCTCTGTCCCGATGGACGTCACCACCGGCTACGACCTGCTGTGTTTCTCGCACCTCCGCTGGAACTTCGTGTTCCAGCGGCCAAACCACCTGATGACCCGCGCGGCTCGGGACCGCCGGGTTTTCTTTATCGAGGAGCCCGTCCCCGGTCGCGAGGACGGCCTGGCGATCGAGGTCCGGGACGGCGTCCACGTCGTGACCCCGATCCTCGCGCCCGACGGCGAGCCCGAGCCGCGGCTCGCGGCGCTGGCCGACAGGCTCGTCGACGAGCAGGCCATTCGCCGCCCGATCCTCTGGTACGAGACGCCGATGGCCCTCGGCTGGACGCGGCACCTCGACCGCGCCCTCGTCGTGTACGACTGCATGGACCAGCTGAGCGCGTTCGAG
Organism: Candidatus Limnocylindrales bacterium; assembly: GCA_036556145.1. Lineage (GTDB taxonomy): Bacteria > Chloroflexota > Limnocylindria > Limnocylindrales > CSP1-4 > JACDAV01. Next base: position 18,219 of record DATBKB010000023.1, read on the forward strand.
CAGGCGCCGCTCGAGCTGCTCGCGCGTGAGGCTGAGCTCCTCTCGATCGCCGACTTGGTGTTCACCGGCGGCGACAGCCTGTACGAGGCGAAGCGCTCGATGCACCCGGCCGTCCACGCCTTCCCGAGCGCCGTCGATGTGCGCCACTTCCGCGCGGCGCGGGTCGGTCCGTCGGAGCCCCAGGACCAGGCCGGGCTGCCGCACCCACGTATCGGCTGGTTCGGCGTCATCGACGAGCGGATGGACCTCGAGCTCGTCGAGGGGTTGGCCGAGGCGCGACCGGACTGGTCGATCGTCATGGTCGGGCCGGTCGTGAAGATCGACCCGACGGCCCTTCCCCGCCGCGACAACCTCCACTGGCTCGGCCAGCGCAGCTACGAGGAGCTGCCCGCCTACCTGGCCGGATGGGACGTCGCCGTCATGCCGTTCGCCCGGAATCGGGCGACCCGATACATCAGCCCGACGAAGACGCCCGAGTACCTCGCGGGTGGCCGGCCCGTGGTGTCGACCTCGGTCGCGGACGTCGTGCGCCCGTACGGCGAGCTCGGGCTGGCACGGATCGCCGACGACGTCGAGGGCTTCGTCGCGGCCTGCGAGGCGGCGATCGCCGAACCGGCCGCGGCGCGCATCCGCAAGGCCGACGACTTCCTCGCCCGGATCTCGTGGGACGAAACCTGGAAGCGCATGGACGGGCTGATCCGCAAGGCCCTCCGTCCGGCCACGAGATCGCGCGTGCCGGTCGTCTCCGTGCCAGCCGCCGCGGGCACGGTGGCGCGGGCCGCCGCGAGCGTCGCCTCGACGATGTCGACCGTCTCGAGCGCATCGGCTGTCGCGTCGAGGACCGCCGAGTGACGTACGACCGCGTCATCGTCGGCGCCGGATTCGCCGGCAGCGTCCTCGCCGAGCGCCTCGCGTCGGAAGCGGGCGAGCGCGTGCTCGTCATTGACCGGCGCTCGCACATCGGCGGCAACGCGTACGACGAGCTCGACGACGCCGGCGTCCTCGTCCACCGCTACGGGCCGCACATCTTCCACACGAACTCGGACGCGATCTGGGAGTACCTGTCGCGGTTCACGGCGTGGCGACCGTACGAGCATCGGGTCCTCGCCTGCGTCGACGACCGCCTCGTGCCGATCCCGATCAACCGGACGACCGTCAACCGGCTGTACGGGCTGTCGCTCCGGTCCGAGGACGAGGTCGCCGCCTTCTACGAGTCGCGCGCGGAACCGCGGACGCCGGCACGGACCTCCGAGGACGTCGTCGTCTCGAAGGTCGGCCGCGAGCTTTACGAGAAGTTCTTTCGCGGCTACACCCGCAAGCAGTGGAGCCTCGACCCGAGCCAGCTCGACGCATCGGTGACGTCCCGCGTCCCGACGCGGACGAACGACGACGATCGCTACTTCACCGATCGCCACCAGGCGATGCCGCTTCACGGCTACACCGCGATGTTCGAGCGGATGCTCGATCACCCGCTGATCGACGTGCGGCTCGACCAGCCCTTCGAGGAGCTGCCGCCGACGCTCCGCTACCGGTCGCTCGTCTACACCGGGCCGGTCGACACGTTCTTCGGGCGGCGGTTCGGACCGCTGCCGTATCGCTCGCTCGAGTTCCGGTTCGAGACGCATCCCGTCGAGCGGTTCCAGGCGACCGCGACGATCAACTACCCCGACGAAGGGGTGCCGTACACCCGCATCACCGAGTTCAAGCAGCTGACCGGCCAGCGACACGATTCGACGACGGTCGTGTACGAGTACCCCCGCGCCGACGGCGATCCCTACTACCCCATCCCCCGCCGCGAAACCGCCGAGACGTACGAGCGATACAAGGCGCTCGCCGACGCCACGGATGACACGGTGTTCGTCGGCCGGCTCGCGACCTATCGCTACTACAACATGGACCAGGTGGTCGGCCAGGCGCTCGCGACTTTCAACCGGATCGCCGGCGCCTCGACCCGGGTCGCATGACGACCGACCTGACCGGCCTCCCGGCCGTGTGGGCCGGCGGCACGACCGACCGGCGGGCCTGGTTCCGCGAGGCCTGGGCCGCCGCGTGCCGGGCGCGGCTCGCGTACCCGGCGGCCTGACCGATGCGCGTCGGCATCATCGTTCCCCAGGGCTGGACCGGCGAGTACGCCGGGTTCGAGCCGCGCGCCGCGTGGGACCGCACGCTCGAGGTCGCCCTCGCGGCGGAGGAGCTCGGCTTCGACTCGATCTGGCTGTTCGACCACTTCCACACGACCCCCGACCCGACGGACGAACTGACGTTCGAGTCGCTCACGTCGCTGTCTGCCCTCGCCGCCCGGACCCGCCGCGTCCGCCTCGGCCAGATCGTCGGGAGCGCGGCGTATCGCAACCCGGCCCTGCTCGCGAAGATGATCTCGACGCTCGACACGATCAGCGACGGGCGGATGGAGCTCGGTCTCGGCGCGGGCTGGAAGCAGGAGGAGTTCGAGGCCTACGGGTATCCATTCCTGCCGCTGCGCGAGCGACTCGATGCGCTCGGCGACACGCTCGAGGTCGTCACCCGGATGCTGGCTCCGGGCCGCGCGACGTACGAGGGCCGTCATGCCCGCGTGCGCGGGGCCATCAATCTTCCGAAGCCCATCCAGCGACCTCGCGTACCGATCCTCGTCGGCGGCAACGGTCGGGAGCGAACGTGGCGACTGGCGGCGCGCTACGCCGACGAGCTGAACCTCGACGCGATGCCGCCCGAGGAGCTACCGGAGGCGTTGTCGGTCATCGCCGCCCGCTGCGAGGAGATCGACCGCGACCCGGCGACACTCCGCGTGTCCGTCCACGTCTGGTGGGAGCAGCTCGCGAAGGCGCCCTCCCGGGCGGCACTGCTCGCCGCGTACCGCGAGGCCGGCGCGTCGCGAATCATGACGCTCGTCCGCGACGCCGCGCGCGATCCCGCCGCGCTCGAGTCGTTTCGCGACGACGCGGTCCTTGCCGGCGCGGAGCTCGCGGGCGAGGTCCTGGCCGCGCGGGCGATCTGAAACGCGCGCGCAATCCTCCCGGCGCGCGTCCCGCGGCGTCCGTGCAGCCGCGTGGGATCTGCTTGTCGACGACCGTTCGAATGCCCCTGCCCGGAGGACGAGATGGACGCGCTGAAGTTGCTCAAGACCGACCACGACAAGGTGAAGAAGCTCCTCACCCAGCTCGAGAAGACGACCGAGCGAGGCGTGAAGACCCGCCAGGAGCTCTTCTCGACGATCAAGGGTGAGCTGACCGTCCACGAGATCATCGAGGAGGAGATCTTCTATCCCGAGCTGAAGAGCCACCCGCGGGCCAAGGAGATCGTCCTCGAGGCGTACGAGGAGCACAACGTCGTCGACACCCTCATGAGCGAGCTCGAGAGCCTGCCCGTCGACGATGAGACGTGGGGCGCGAAGGCCAAGGTCATGAAGGAGAACATCGAGCACCACATCGAGGAAGAAGAGGGCGACATGTTCAAGAAGGCGCGCCAGGTCTTCGATGCGGCGGAGATGGAGGACCTCGGCACGCGCATGGAGCAGCGCAAGAAGTCGGCGATGCAGCAGGTCGGCGTCGCGCGGAGTCGCTGACCCGATGGTCAGGCCGTCGCGGTCACCATCGCACGCCGCATGATCGTCGCGTAGGTCCCCGGGTTCGGGCCGGGTTCGATGTGGAACTCGATCGGCCACTCGGACCCGTCGGGTCGCCGCACGATCGCGGTGGAGTCCATCCGTCCGGTGTCGCGCAGCAGCGCGAGCAGCCGGCGTCCGACTTCGGCGTCGGGTTCGTGGCGGGTGAAGTCGCCGGCGTGGCCGGCGAGGATCTCCTGTCGTGAGACCCCGAACAGCTCGGCGGCGCTCTCGTCGGCGTCGAGATAGCGGCCCTCGGCGTCGATGACGGTCCGCGGCAGGTCGGGCTCGAGCCACCACGCTTCGTCCGCGGGGCGGGGCAGGATGCGCCCGTCGCGATAGGCGTACCACCTCGCGACCGGCTCGATGCCGGCGAGGACGCTCGCGCGACGCACGACCGCTTCCGGGTAGGCGTCGCGGATCGCCGCCTGGATCCGGGACTCCGACCAGCCGCCGATGCGCTGACGGGCCGCTTCGACGTGGGCCCGGAACGCGAGATCGTCGTGTGGGAACGTGAGGAGCTGGACCGGCACGGGTATCACCGCCTTCTCCGCCTTCCCGCCGAAGAGCGGTCCACTCTAGCGGGCCGCTCGCCGGCTGACAAAGCAGAGCCGGCGGGGCCGGCGGCGCGGAATGCGCCGCCGGCCCCGTGTCGGGATCGCCTAGCCCGAGCTGGCGTCCGACTCGGTGTCGGCCTGCTCGTCCGGGCAGTCGTGGCCCTGGCGACCCGTGTCGGGATTCGCCGATGGGTCCGGGCTGGTGGTGCCGTCGTCGGATGGCGTGGTCTCGGTGCTCGGCGTGGTGGACGCCGACGGATCCGGGCTCGCCGCGGACACCGCGGCGACGCCGCCGCCGATGAGCAGCATGCCGGCGATCGCCGCCGTCATCACGCCGCGCCGCAGTCCGCCGACCGTCCGGTCGGTGGCGAGGGGCGGCAGCGGCGGGTCTTGACTCCAGTCCATGGCATTGACCTCCTCTGCGTGCTGTCCCTTCCTCGCCGACGATCCTCGGGAGCAGCCCTGAGAGGAGCCTGAGAGAGCTCGGTCAGTCGTGCTCTTCGCGCCGGTACGGAACGCCGACAACGACGGTGTGCGGGCGACCCAGCAGCGCCGTGCGCAGACGCTTCGCCGACTGGTTGTAGAGCAGGCGCTCCCACCACGATCGGGCGACGTATTCCGGGATGACGACGAACGTGATCGGCTCCTCGCGATCCTCGGGCCAGGCCTTGTCGAGCACGTCGAGATACGCGACGAGCGGACCGACGAGCGCCCGGTACGGCGACTCGACGACGACGAGTGGCACACCCGGCAGCTGCTTCTCCCAGCGCTCGCGGACCCTCGTCGCCTCGTCGGGCTCGTCGGAGACGAGAACGGCGACGACATCGTCGGCGATCGAACGAGCCACGTTGACCGCCTGGACGACCGCGCGGTTGATCCCCGGCACGGGCACGATGGCCCGCTCCTCGCGCTGCGGCGGCGGAATGACCACCTCAGGCCGGACGGCGAGCTTCTCGGCCGAGGCCTGGTAGTGGTGGTGGATGAACGCCATCATCGCGACGAGCAGCGGCACGACGATCGCGACGAGCAGCGACTCCGGCGCCTTGGCAACGGTGACGACGACGGCGACGATGGCCGTGAGGGCCATGCCGAAGCCGTTGATGCCGATCCGCCACCGCCAGCCCCGGCCGCGCTCTCGAAGCCAGTGGACGACCATGCCGCCCTGGCTGATCGTGAACGAGACGAACACCCCGACCGAGTAGAGCGGGATGAGCGCGTGGGTGTCGCCGCCGAAGAGGACGAGCAGACCGGCGGCCACGGTGCTGAGGATCACGATCCCGAGGGTGAACGCGAGCCGATCGCCGCGGAAGCTGAACTGGCGCGGCATGTAGCCATCGCGGGCGAGGATCGCGGCCAGGCGCGGGAAGGCGTTGAAGCTCGTGTTCGCGGCGAGAAAGAGGATCAGCGCGGTGAACGCCTGAAACAGGTAGAAGCCGATCGAGGCGTCGCCATAGACGGTCGCGGCGACCTGGCTGACGACGGTCTTCTTCGTCGGCTCGTCGATCGGGACGATGCCGAAGCTCCCCGCGACGAACGTGATGCCGACGAAGAGGATGCCGAGGAGCGCGGCCATCGCGACGAGGGTGGCCGCGGCGTTCTTCGCCTCGGGCGGCTTGAAGGCCGTGACGCCGTTGGCGATCGCCTCCGTTCCGGTCAGCGCCACGGATCCGGAAGCGAAGGCACGAAGAATCAAGAGGATCGCGAGCGGCTCGAGCGGGTTGGGCGCTCCCGGCAACGGGCTCGGCGGCGGCGCGCCCTCCCCCATCGCCACCCTGGCGGTCCCCAGCCCGATCATCAGCAGCGCCGAGCCGACAAACAGGTAGGTCGGCAGCGCGAAGATGTTCCCCGACTCGCGCAGCCCGCGGAGGTTGCCGATCGTGATGAGGACGATCGCCGCGACGCCGATCTCGACACGGATGTCGAAGAGGCCGGGCACCGCGGAGCTGATCTGTTCCACGGCCGACGCGGTCGACACCGCGACCGTCATGACGTAGTCGACGAGCAGCGCCGCGGCCGCGACGAGCGAGGCGACCCGCGGCAGGTTCGCGCGGGCGACCGCGTAGGCCCCGCCCCCCGACGGGTACGCGAGGCAGATCTCGCGATAGCTCGTGGCGACGACGGCGAGCAGGATGGCGATCGCGATCGAGACCGGGAGGCCGAACGCGAGCGCGCCCACGCCGGCGAGGACGAGGACCCGGAGGATCTCCTCCGTGGCGTACGCCGACGACGAGATCGCGTCCGAGCTGAAGATCGCCAGCGCCTTCTTCTTCGAGAGCCGCTCCTCGATATCGGCGTGAATCGAGAGCGGGCGCCCGAACAGGACCGCCCGGACACGGGCGAGCCCCCGGCCGAGCGCGGTCGTCGGCTGGCTCGCGGCCTCGCGGGCGACGAGCTGGCCCGGCCCGGCGTACCGGAAGTACGGCGCGTACGGCCGCTCGACCCTGACCCGCCGATCGCCGGCCTTGCGGCCCTTGAGCGCGCGGCGCCCCTCGGTCACTCGCGCCGCGGTCCAACGACCGTGGCGAGCGGCCCGGCCGCGCCGGGCTCGCACACGCCGACGTCGTCGGGCCGACGGAGCCGGCAGGACGCCTTCATCTCGCGAGCATACGCCGCGGCCGGGGATGAGGAGCCGACATGGCCCGCCTCAGCCCAGGGCCAGCCGGGCGAACGACGCCATGTCCGGCACGGCGACATCGGGCGTCGCCTCGGCGGGCGGTGTCGCGCCGAACCCGGCCCGACCGCGGCGACGATCGATCCACGCGGTCGCCAGGCCGAGCCGCCGCGCCGGCACGTGATCGTGGAACAGGCTCTGGGCGACGTGGAGGATCCGCTCCCGGGGCAGTCCGATCCGATCGAGCGCCGCCTCGAAGTTGCGTGGATCCGGCTTGTACGACCCGACCTGCTCGGCCGTCACGACCCAGTCGAACGTCACGCCCAGACGTCGGTTCGACGCGGCGAACAGGTCGTCGTCGCAGTTCGTGATGACGCCCAGCCGATAGCGATTCGCGAGCACCCCAAGCGCCTCGGCGGAATCGGGAAAGGCCGGCCACTCCCCGACCGAGCCGCCGAACGCGGCCGCGGCCTCGTCGTCGACCGCGACGCCGAGCTCGCGTCCGACCTGCCGCATCGCCTCGGCGAGGACCTCGCGATAGCGCCGGTACGGGCCTGCCTCGAGGGCCGCCTCTGCTCGCGCGTACGACTCGAGGATCGCGTCGTCCGGCACACCGGCGACGCCGCGACCGAGGACGCGGCGGATCGCGGCAAGGATCCCCGCCTCCCAGTCGATGAGCGTGCCGTAGCAGTCGAACGTCAGCGCCTCGAAGCGGCCGAAGTCGAGCTCGTTCACATCCGCACCTCGGCGTACAGCCGCTCCTGGCGCGCCCGTGCGTCACGGTAGCGGGCGACGGCGTCGGGATCGGGCTGCACGCGGCGGCTCGGTGGCGGCGGGACATCGTCCGCGGTCTCGATCGCGCCGGCCGCGGCGAGCGCCTGGAGGGCCGCGCCGCGCGTCGACGCCTCGCCCTCGGTCGAGAGCCGCATCGGACGGCCCAGCGCCGCCGCCACGATCCGCGGCCACCGCGGCGAGGCCACCAGCGCGCCGCCCGCGCCGACCACGTCCGGCGGGCCGCCGGCGAGCCGGTGCAGCCGCGCGTCGAGCGCGGCGAACCGCAGCGCGATCGACTCGAGGGTGGCGAGATACACGTCGGCTCCCGTCGTCGCGAGGCTCAAGCCGGTGACGAGGCCGCGTCGCGACGCGTCATAGCCGGGCCCGCGCTCACCGGCGAGATACGGCAGGACGGTCAGCCCGTGGCCGTCCGGCGGCAGCCTCCGGGCCGCGCCCTCGAGGTCTCGCGACGTGCGGCCCAGGAGCCCGGCGATCGCCGCGGCGACGCCGCCGCCCTCGCTGAGCTGGCCTCCGACGAGGCTTCGCCCGTCGGCCAGCCGATGCCCGAACAGGCCCTCGGGCACGGTGGGCGCCGGCTCGTCGAGGAGGATTCGCAGCGCGCCCGACGTCCCGAGCTGCAGCGCGGCGCCTCGCCCAGGCCTCACCCCGAGCCCCACGGTTCCGCACGAGGCGTCCGACCACGGCACGAACCAGGGGATGGTCGCGAGCGTCGGCCAGCGATCGGCCGCGGGCGCTCGCAGGCGCGCGCTCGCCGCCCGCGGCGCGATCGGCGGCAGGGCGGCGGCGTCGATGCCCAGGCTCTCGAGAAGGCCCTCGTGCCACTGCGCGGTGCGCCGGTCGAGGAGGCCGCTCCCGGAGGCGAGCGAAAGGTCGACCGCCGTCTCGCCGGTCAGCTCACGGAAGAGCAGCTCCGGCGCCCCGGCGAATCGCCGGGCAGCCGCGGTCGTCGTGCGTAGTCGCGCGATCTTCGCCGGCCAGTAGCTCGCGTGGAGCGGGCAGCCGGTCTCCTGCCACAGCGCCGCCGCGTCGAGCCGCGCGCGCAGGGCTGCCGCCTCCGGCGCGCTCGTCGTGTCGGCCCATGTCAGCAGCGGCGTCAACGGCCGGCCGCGCCCGTCGATCGCGGCGACCGAGTGGAGGAAGCACGACATCCCCACCGCGACCACCCGACGGATGTCCGTTCCGGCGCGGCCGACCGCCGCGTCGATCGTCTCGCCGAGGGCGGCCACGAGAACCTCGACGCCGATCTCCGCCCGTCCGTCGGCGCCGACGTCGAGCGGATAGGCGACCTGCGCGAGGGCGGCCCGCCGCCGCCCCCGATCGTCGAGGATCCCGGCCCGGACCGACGACGTACCGACATCGATTGCGAGCGCGAGCGGCCGGCCGGCGGTCACGCGAGCGTCGGCGCGGGAGCATCGGGCCGCGGCTCCCGGAACACGGCCATGGCCACGGCCGCGAAGACGACGACGACGGCCGTGACGGCCACGCCCAGGTGGATGTCGACGGCTTCCCACAACGCCGCCGCGGACGTCGCGCCGATGACGATGCCCAGGGTCGAGAACGCGCTGACGATCCCGAACGCGCGGCCGCCCCGCACGCCGCCGGTCGCGCCGACGAGCAGCGCGTACCACGCGGCCTGGAACCCGGCGATCCCACCGCCGGATGCGACCGCGCTGATGTAGATGACCGGCCGCGGGAGGGCCGCGACCAGCGCCAGCACGAACAGCACGACGGGGACGCACGAGAGGATCGCGATCAGCCGGCGGCCGCGCCGGTCCGCCTGGTGGCCGAGCCATGGACCGAGGACGATGCTGCCGAGGCCGAAGAGCGCGAAGACGAGGCCGACTTCGCGCCGCGACCAGAGGAGCACGCCCTCGGCGAACGCGCCGTACGTCGTGATGAACGAGCCGAATCCCGCGAGCAGCCCGACGTTCGCGGCGAGGAGGATCGCGAGCGCGCGGCGGTCGATCCTCGGGGTCGGGTTTCCCGCCGCCGGCGTGGCGGTATCCGGCCCGCCGGGGCGCGGGCGAGGCAGGAACCACGCCGCGGTCGCCGCGAGCGCGCTGGTGACCGCGACCAGGACGAACGGCAGTCGGAGATCCGTCTCGGCGAGGAAGCCGCCGAGGACGGGACCCGCGACGCTGCCGGCCGACCCCGCTGCCGACAGCAGGCCGTTGGCGAACGCGAGCCTGGCCCGGTCGATGACCTGCGAGAGGTAGAGCCGCTCGGCGACGAGGCTGATGCCGGCGCCGAAGCCTGCCATCGAGCGCCACGCGATGAGCGGCACCGCCGCGGTGGCCGTCGCGATGAGCGCGTTGCCCGCGGCGTACACGCTCATGCCGGACGGCACGAGGCGTCGGGTGCCGAACCGCTCGACGAGGAAACCGGCGGCGAGCTGCGCGGCCGCGTTCGTGATCGCAAAGGCGCTCGTGAGGATGCCGAGCACGGATGGCGACGCGCCGAGCTGCGTCGCGTAGAGCGGCAGCAGCGGCAACATGACCGCGACGCCGGTCTGGGCGATGAACGCGATCGCCGCAAGCAGCGCGAGCGACCGGTCGAGGCCACGCCCGACCGAGGCCGCGCGCGCCGCCAGTGAACCGGCCCAGCCCGACATCAGGTTCGGCAGTGTAGGCGCTGCCACCGTGCCCGCCGCTACGATCCCGCTCGTGCACGACGTCATCGCGACGCGCCGCCCACCGACGATCGCCGTCATCGGCTCGCACGGCGTCCGCAAGAGCACGGCCGTCGACGGACTCCTCCGTGCGGCTCGCGGCCTCGGGCTCGACGTCGCGACGCTCGGTGAGGTCATCCGGACGAGCCCGCTCGGGCACAACGAGGCGGCCACGCCGGCCGCCCAGCTGTGGGTCCTCGCGACGCAGATCGCGCGCGAGGTCGAATCCGGCTCGGGCCGCGAGCTGCTGGTGACGGATCGCTCGGTCGTCGACAACTACGCCTACTACCGCCGGACCGCCGGAGACACCGACCCGTTCGAGGTCGAGCCGCTCATCCGGACCTGGGCCGCCGGCTACGCGCTTCATCTCCGGTTGCTGGCCGACGTGCCGCTCGTCGCGGACGGCTTCCGCAGCCCGAACCCCGGGTTCCGCGATGCGATCGAGCGATTGCTGGACCGGATCGTGCCCGCGTTCGTGCCAGGGGAGCGGCTCGTCACGATGCCCGCCTCCGAGGTCACGGCCGACCGCGACTGGACCGCCGAGCTCCGGGCGTGGCTGCACGCGCCCGGAGGGCGGTGACGGACCGCACCACACCGCGGCGTATGCTGCGGCCATGAAGGGCGATCGGGTCGAGGTCGTCGTCGACACCGGCCAGGGGGTCCAGACCTTCGAGATCGGGGCCACGCGCAACGGCCGCCGGATCGAGGTGACGACCGCCCGTGGCGTCGTCGAGGTCACCGAGGTGACCCGTGGCGGCACGCCCGTCCGGACCGGGCGGTTCATGGCGAACCGGCTGATCGCCCTCGTGGAGCATCCCAGCGCCGCCCGCGACGACGCGAACGTCGAGGTCCAGACCCGCCGCCGGATCCGGCCGCGGGACGCCGAGCGCGACTAGGCGCGGCTCCCTCGCGTGCCCTAGTCGGGCTCGCCGCTGTCGACCTCTCGAACGCCCTCGATCCGGCCGATCGCCTCGACCGCCTCGACGAGGTTCGCACCGCGTCGCCGGCGAAGGTCGAACACGACCGCGAACGAGCGGCCCTCGAGCCGCTCGGTCGTGAGCCCGCCGATGTCGAGCCGGCTCGCGGTCAGGACGCGCGATACCTCGCCGATCGCCTCGAGCCGGTCGACAACGACCTCGAGGCGCACGGTCTCGCGATCGGCCGCGTGCAGCCGCTCGGCGATCCGGTTGAGCGGCCACAGCGAGAAGATGACGATGATCGCGCCCGTCCACGCGATCGCGTACTGCGCGGCGCCGGCAGCAAGACCAACCGCGGCGGTCGCCCAGAGGCTGGCCGCCGTCGTCAGCCCGCGGATCGTGGCGCCCTCCTTCAGGATCGCGCCGGCGCCGAGGAAGCCGATGCCCGAGACGATCTGCGCGGCGATCCGCGAGGGATCGACGCCGGAAGCCGGCGTTCCGAAGCCGTGGATCGACAGCACCGTGAAGATCGCGGACCCGAGGGCCACGAGCAGGTGCGTCCGCATGCCGGCCGAGTGGCCGTGGATCTCCCGCTCGACGCCGATGAGCGCGCCGAGCGCCGCCGCGAGCAGCAGCCGCAGCGAGAGTTCGACCTGGACCCCGAGGTCGCCCATACCGGCGGGTAGTGTGCGCCATCCGCCGTCCCGGCGGAGGCCGCTTGGCGGAGGCCGCGCGGCGGCCGTCAGCGCGTCAGCGTCACCTTGCGCAGGTTTCGCGGTGCATCGGGGTCGAGGCCGCGCGCCCGGGCCAGGTGGAAGGCGAGGAGCTGACCCGGAACGACCGATGCGATCGGCATGAGCCACTCCGGAACGCCGCCCGGCAGCGGGATCGTCGAGCCGGCGCCGGCGAGACCCGGGCGGTCGGAGACGACGACGACGTCCGCTCGATGCTCCGACCGCAGGCGCGCGACGAGCTCCACGAGGCCGTCGCCGGCAAGACCCGAGGGTGCGAACGCGAGGACCGTGAACCCCGGCTCGACCAGGGCCACGGGACCGTGCTGGAAGTCGGCCGACGAATACGGGTCGGCCACGACGTGGGCGAGCTCCTTGAGCTTGAGCGCGACCTCGCGCGCCGTCGCGTACTCGAAGCCGCGGCCGAGGACCACGCAACGATCGAGCGTCGCGTGCGCGCCCGCGACGGCAACGACCTCGTTCTCTGACGCGAGCGCCGCCTCGATGGCGGTGGGGATGGCCTCGAGCGCGTCGAACGCGGCAGCGTCGCGGGCGAGTGCCGCGGACAGCATCGCGATCGCGGTCAGCTCGGCGGTGTAGGTCTTCGTCGCCGCGACCGCGGTCTCGGCCTCGGCCAGGAGGTCGATCGCGTCGCCTGCGGCGGAGGCGAGCGGCGAGCCCGGCGTGTTGGTGATGGCGATCGTCGGCACGCCCTGGCGGCGGGCCGCCTCGACGACCGCGACGATGTCCGGCGACGCGCCCGACTGGCTGATGCCGATGACGACGGACCGCCGGAACGCCGGCTCGACGCCGAAGAGCGTCGTGATCGATGGCGCGGCGAGCGCCACCGGCAGCCGGTGTCGAATGCCGAAGACGTACTGCGCGTAGATCGCGGCGTGGTCGGACGTTCCGCGGGCGGCGATGACGACGTGCTCGACGTCGGCGGCGCGGATCCGATCGGCGACCGCCTCGACCTGCGACCGTCCCTCCCCGAGCAGGCGCCGGATGACGGCCGGCTGCTCGGCGATCTCGTCCCTCAGGCCCACCGGTCGCCTCCGTCGTCATGGATCACGCGGCCGGCCGCGATCGTCGCGACGACCTCGAGGCGCGTGGTCAGGAGCGTCACGTCGGCGATCGCGCCCGGCCGGAGCGATCCGCGATCGCGCTCCCCGAGGAGGCGCGCCGGCACGTGCGTGACGGCCCCGATGGCGCTCGCGGGCGTCGTGCCCATCCACGCCGCGAGATTCCGGACCGCGGTGTCGAGCGACAGGACGCTGCCGGCGAGTCGTCCGTCGGCCAGGCGCGCCCCCGCCTCCCCGACATCGACCTCCGCGCCGGCGAGCGGGTAGCGGCCGGCCGGCATCCCGAGCGCGGCCATCGCGTCGGTGACGGCCGAGAAGCGGTCCGGGCCGGCGGCCCGCCACGCGGCCTCCAGCAGCGCCGCGTCGACGTGGATGCCGTCGGCGATCAGCCCGACCGTCACGCGCGGGTCACGGAGCGCCGCCGCGGCAAGGCCGGTGCCGTGAGGCTCCTTCGACATCCCGTTGAAGAGGTGGGTGACGTACCGAATCCCGGCGTCGAATCCTCGCGTCGCCTGCTCCCCGCTGGCGGTCGAGTGGCCCGCGGATACCACGACGCCGCGACCGACGAGATCGGCGACGAGCTCCGGCGCACCGGGCAGCTCGGGCGCGAGCGTGACGAGCCGGACGCCGCCGGCGGCGCTCCAGGCGGCGGCCCGCGCCGCGTCTGGCAACCGGAGGTGGGAGGGATCATGCGCCCCTCGCCGGTCCGGGTTGAGGAATGGCCCCTCGAGGTGCAGCCCGAGGACGTGCGCACCGCGATAGCCGGCCGGCGGCCCCGCCGCCACGACGCGACACGCGGCGTCGGCAACCTCCGCGGGCGAGGTGACGATCGTCGGCAGGAATGCCGTCACGCCGTACTGGGCGAGCGCCGTCCCGATGCTCCAGACCGATTCCGGATCCGCGGTCAGGTCGTGGCCGGCCGCCCCGTTGACCTGCAGGTCGATGAACCCGGGGGCGACGAGGAGGCCCTCGGCTCGCAGCCGCCGCGCACCGGCGCCTGCCGCCGCGGCATCGCGGCCGCGCGCGGCGATGCGACCGTCGGCGAGGAGGACGTCCTCGGCCGCCGGCTCGGACGCCGACGCGTCCGAGGCATCGACCGGCGTGCCGGCCTGGATCAGGAGCGGCGTCATGCGGCCGCGGCCACGGCGACCGGCAGGCGGCCGCGGAACGGGATCTCGCCGAAGAGCGCATCCGCGAGCGCGTCGAGCGACGGCTGGAGGATGCCGTACGTCGCCGCGTGCACCTTCGCCGACGGATACGCCGCGAGGTCGTAGGGCGTGCGCAGGGCGACGGTCACGACGGGCACGCCGGTCGCGAGGATCGTGTCGACGAGCGCGGCCTGCGCCGGCTCGAGCGACGCGGCGATCGTCCCGACGACGACGAGGTCGCAGCCCGCGGCCCAGTCGCGGAAGCCGGCGATCTCGCCGGGTTCCGGCGCGTTCGGGGCGATGACCTCGTCGACCCGGTCGTGGTGGCGGCGGAGCGCGGCGGCCAGGCCCGGCTCGACCGCGGATGACGTGTCGGCCGGCGTGAGGTCGCGCGGCCGGGGCATCAGTGCGCCGAGCCGCGCATCGCTGGCAAGGCGAATCGGCAGGAGCCCCGCGTCATCCCGGACGAACGTCACCGACGCCTCGGCGAGCTCCCGCGCGAGCGCGCGATGCTCCCTCGAGCCGACGACGTCGAGCGCCGGCTGCCGGATGCCGGCGACGCGGCGACGCAGCGCGTCGACCCGGGCGGACGACGCGGCGATGCCGGCGTCGAGCGCGCCGTCGCTCGTCCCGCGGACGACGGCGGCCTCGATCGCGCCGCCGGCGGCCTGTTGCGGCCCAAGCAGCAGCAGGTCGAGCCCGGCTCGCAGGCCTGCGACCGCATCGGGCAAGCCATCGGCCCCCGGCCGCAGCGCCGCCATGTCGAGGGCGTCACTGATCGCAAGCCCGCGGGGACCCAGGTCGGCACGGAGGAGTCCCGCCAGCACGGCCGGCGAGAGCGTTGCCGGCAGCGCCGGGTCGCCGGTGATCGCCGGGATCGCGACATGCGCGGACATGACGAGCTCCGCCCCGGCGGCGAGCGCCGTGCGGAACGGCACGAGCTCGACGGAGTCCAGGCGGTGCCGATCGTGGTTGACGATCGGCAGCACGTGATGCGAGTCGACCGCCGCCTCACCGAGGCCCGGGTAGTGCTTCGCGCACGCCGCGACGCCCGACGACCGCAGCCCGCGAACGACGGCGGCGACGAGCTTCGCCGCGGCGATTGGCTCGTCGCCGAACGAGCGGATCCCGATTCCGGGGTTGCGCGGGTTCGTCGCGAGGTCGCAGACCGGCGCGTACACGACGTTCACGCCCATCGCCGCCGCCTCGAGGCCCATCGCCCGGCCGACGCGCTCGGCGAGCGCCTCGTCGCCGGCCGCGCCGAGCGCCATGTTGCCGGCGAACGGCGTGGCGCCGGCGCCGAGCGCGAGCATCTGCCCGCCTTCGTGATCGGCGGCCACGAGGATCGGCAGGCCGTCGGATCCCGGTCGCTCCGCGGCCGCCCGCTGGACCGAGGCGGTGAGCTCGCGGACCTGACCCGGCGCGTCGACGTTGAGGTAGCGGAACAGCGTGATCCCGGCGACCGGCGCGTCGCGGAGCCGCGTCGCGAACCACGGCGGCACCTCGAGGCCGTCGAAGGCGAGCATGAGGAGGCTGCGCGCGTCGGGCGCGGACACGGCCACCGTCAGCCCTTGATCGCGCCGGCCAGGCCGCGGACGAAGAAGCGCTGGACGGCGATGAAGAACAGCAGGATCGGCACGACGGTGAGGGTCACGCCGGCGGCGGTCGCCCGGAAGTCGGAGCTGAACATCCCCTGGAGCGCGGCGAGGCCGACCGGCAGCGTCTTGTTGTCCATCGTCGGCAGCATGAGCGAGGGCCACAGGAAGTCGTTCCACGACGTGACGAACGTGAAGATCGCGACCGCGGCGAGCGACGGCCGGACGATCGGGATCATGACGTTCCACCAGATCCGCCACTCGCTCGCGCCGTCGATCCGTGCCGCGTCGAGGAGCTCGTTCGGCACGCCGCGGAACGCCTGGCGGAGGAGGAAGACGTTGAACGCGCTGACGAGGCTCGGCAGGATGACCGCCGGCAGCGAATCGTGGTAGTCGAACACGCGCACGGCGAGGACGTAGCTCGGGATGTACGTCAGCTGGATCGGCACGATGAGCGTGCCGAGGAGCAGGTAGAAGATGACCTCCCGGCCACGGAACCGCATCTTCGCCAGCGGGTACGCGGCGAGCGCCGCGATCAGCGTGTTGAGCACGGTGACGGACACCGTGACGACGATGCTGTTGAGGAAGAACTTCGGCACCGGCAGGACGTCGAGGACCCGGCCGTAGTTCGCGAGGGTCGGGTCGTTCGGGATGAACTGCGGCGGCACCGAGAAGATCGCGTCGTTCGGGCCCTTGAGCGACGTCAGCAGGATCCACAGGAACGGGAAGACCGTGACGACGCTCATGAGCAGCAGGACCGCGTACCAGAAGACGACCTTCGGCGTCACGCGCGGGCCACGTCGAGCCCGCGGGATCGCCAGCCGCTCGATGCGCGCCGTGGCCATCAGTCGGCCGCCCGTCGTTCGAGGATCCGGATGTTGACGACCGAGAACGCGAGCGTCAGCACGAGCAGGACGATCGCGATCGCCGAGGCGTACCCGGCGTGGGACAGCTGGAACGCCTGCTTCCACAGGTAGAAGACGACCGTCACGCCGCTGTCGAGGATGCCGCCGGTGCGGTTCGTCAGGACGTAGATCTCGTCGAAGACCTTGAGCGCCGCAAGGCTCGAGATGACTGCCACGAAGACGATCTGCGGCCGCAGCCCCGGCAGGCTGACGTGCCAGTGCTTCTGGAGGTCGTTGCAGCCGTCGATCCTCGCCGCGTCGTACAGCTCCTCGGGAATGTTCTGGAGCCCGGCCAGGAAGATGACGGCGTAGTAGCCGATGCCCGCCCAGATCGTGAGCAGGATGGCGATCGGGAGGATGAGGCTCGGCTCGGTGAGCCACTGGATCGGCTCGTCGATGACGCCTCCCCACAGCAGGACGCCGTTGAGGAAGCCGTTCCGGTCGAAGAGCCAGCGCCACGAGATCCCGATGGCGATGCTGCCGCTGACTGCAGGCACGTAGTAGAGCGCGCGGAAGAGGTGGATGCCCCGCAGCTGGCGGTTGACGACGATCGCGAGCGCGATCGACAGGACGATGAGCGTCGGCGTCGCGACGAGGTAGAGGATCGAGTTGCCGAGCGCCTTCCAGAACACCGGGTCGGCGACGAGCCGCTCGTAGTTCTCGAGCCCGATCCAGACGGGCGGCCGGACGATGTCGTAGTCCGTGAAGCTGTAGTAGACGACGCTCAGGATCGGGTAGACGACGAAGATCCCAATCAGCGCCAGCGCCGGAGCGAGGAAGAGGTAGGGCGAGGCGGCGAGGCGTCGGGTCACGGCGGTCTTCTCATTCGTCCTGGCTGGGGACGCGCACGGCACGTGGTTCGCGCCGTCGGCTCACGCCGCGCTCTTCACTGCGCGTCGACATTCTCAGCGGTCCTCTCCGCGGCCGGTTGACGTTCTCGGCGGATGCGTGCGAGGGGCCGGCGGCGGCGTGGCCACCGCCGGCCCCCAGGAGAGGAGGAGCTAGAGGAGCGCGTTGGCCGCCGCGACAGCGTCGGTCAGCGCCTTCTGCGGGTCGACGTTGTTGAAGAGGGCCGACTCGATCGCCCGCTTGACGATCTCGTTGACGTCGGCCTTCTTCGGGACGGTCGGAACGATGTCCGACAGCTTCGACACGATGTCCTTGGCGATCGGCTTCGCGCTGTCCTCGATCGCCACCGGCGCCGCCGCGAAGAACGGGTCGTCGTACGACGCAGGGGTCGAGGGGTAGATCGCCACGATCTTCGAGAACTCGAGCATCGACCTGGGGTTGGTGAAGAACTGGGCGAGGGCGATCGAGGCCTTCGGGAACTTCGTGTCCTTCTTGACCGAGATGCCCATGAGGCCCTTGCCGACGATGCCGGACTTGCCGACCGGCGCCTGGACCGCGGCGAGGTAGCCGTACAACGCCGGGTTGTTCCTGCGGACCTCGCGGATGAGGTTCGGACCGGTCAGGTAGAACGGCGCCTCGCCGGTCGTGAACAGGTCGAGCCCGACGCGGTCGTCGCCGAGGAGTGCGCTCCGGTCGACCGTGCCGGCCTTGACCATGTCGACGTACATCTGGAGCCACTGGACGGCGGCCGGTGAGTCGAAGGTGAACTTGCCGTCGTCGCCGATGATGTCGACGTCGCCCTCGTAGACCATCTGCGCCAGCAGGTCGGTGACCGTCAGGCGGACGTCGCACAGCTTGCCGGTCTTCTCCTTGATCGTCGCGCACAGCGCGGGCAGGCCGTCGATGGTCTTCGGGAAGTCCTCGACCTTGAGGCCGGCGCCACCCTCGTACTCGACCGGGTCGGTCCCGGGCTTCGGCGTCCCCGTGTAGATCTGCGTGTTGATCAGGGCGACCGAGATGCCCTGGTACCACGGGAACTGGAAATTCTGGCCGTCGACGAGCTGCTGGTTCCAGAGCCCCTCGAAGTAGACGTCCTTGATCGACTGATCGACCTGGTCGTTGAGCCCGAGGAGCAGGCCGCGGCTCGCGTAGTCGCTGACCCAGCCCTCGCTCACCGAGAGGTTGATGACGTCGGGTGCGCTATTCGCGGCGAACTCGTTGTCGAGGTCCTCCTGGAACGTCGCCTGGTGGTCTTCCCAGTTGACCTTGACGCCCGGGTACGCCTGGTTGAAGCGCGTGATCGTGTCCTTGATGTAGTTGTCGAACGTCGGCGACAGGTAGAACGTCCAGAACTCGATCTCGGCGCCGGACTCGACGCCGGTGATGACCGCTTCCTCGTTCGGGGCAACGGACGATGTCGGCGTCGCGCCCGGTGTCGACGCGGGCGGGCTCGAGGTCGGGCTCGCCGCCGGCGTACAGGCGCCGATCGCGAGCACGAACGCCGCGACCAGCGCGATCAGCTTCCTGAACCTCATCGTCGATCCCTCCTTGTGGATCTCACCTCGTTGGACCATGGGTGCAACCTCACTCGCTGTCCTCCTCGTCGCCGCCGCGCCACCCCCGCGTCGCGCGGCGCCACTCCCGACCTCCTCTACTCGTCGCCCACCTCCCTCCCCTCGACCGGCGACAGCCGATCGGCGGCGGCCGGTGACGGCCGCTCGCCCGAAGCCGCTGCCCGCGCCAGGGTCACCGCGCCCCAGGCACCGGCCTCGGATCCGGAAGGCAGCAGATGGACGACGCCGGGCCGGAGGACCTCGCGGGCGAGCGCGGACGCGTCGCGAAGTCGATCGAGGGCCCGGAGGATCGGGTCGAGAAACGCGTCGCCGGCGCCGGCCACGCCGCCGCCGATGACGACGACCTCGACGTCGTACGTCATCACGAGCAGGTGGACGGCCCGGGCGATGTGAGCGCCGACGTCGGCGGCGATCTCGGCGGCGAGGGTGTCCCCGGCGGCGGCCGCCTCGTATACGTCGGCGGCTGTCAGATCGCCAAGGGCCGCGAGGCTGCTCGTTCCGCCGGCGGCGATCGCCGCCGCAGCCCGGCGCGCAACGGCGGGACCCGCGGCGAGCGTCTCGAGGCAGCCACGCAGCCCGCATGGGCAGGTCGGCCCGGCCGCATCGACGACGACGTGACCGATCTCGCCCGCCAGCCCGCGGACGCCACGATGGAGGCGGCCGTCGAGCACGACGCCCGCGGCGATGCCGGTCCCGATGCTGAGATAGGCGAGGTCGGCGACGTCGCCCAGCACACCGCGTTCGTGGAGACCGGCGGCCGCGGCGCGGACGTCGTTCTCGATCCGGACCGGCGCGCCGAGGCGCTCCGCGACCGGCGTCCCCAGCTCGAGATCGTTCCAGCCGAGGTTGACGGCCAGCGAGACCGTGCCGTTGAGGGGATCGACCCGACCGGGAACGCCGATGCCCACGCCGGCGATCGAATCGACGGTCGCCCCGGCGTCGCCGACCGCCGCGGCGATCGCTCCGACGACGACGTCCGCGGCTCGGGCCGGCGCGCCGACCGTCGTCGGCAGGGTGTACCGGCCGCGCGGCGAAAGGCCCTTGTCGGCGACCAGCACGGCGATCTTGCTGCCCCCCACGTCGACGCCCACGAGCAGGTCGCGAACCACCGCCACGCCGCTCATCGCGAGGGCACCAGGCCCAGCTCGCGGGTCATGAGCAGGGCGGACGCGCCGAGGACCACGACGTCCTCATCGGTGCGACCGATCTCGATCCGTGTCCCGTCGGCGAGCATCCCCAGCGACCGTCTCGCGGCCTCGTCGCGCACGGCGCTGAGCCACTGCTCGCCGAGGGCGGCGACGCTGCCGAGCACGACGATCCGGTTGACGTTGAGCGCACCGATGAGCGCCGCAACGGCACGACCGAGGAACCGGCCGGCGGACGCAACGATGGCCTGCGCCTGCGAGTCGTTCGCGTCGAGCGCAGCACGGACGTCGGCGATCGAGAGGCGTCCGCCGTCGCGCAGCCGGCGGCCGAGAGCGGACGTCGGCGACATGCGCGCCGCCTCGTCCGCGGCGGCGAGGATCGCGCGCGAGCTCGCGACGGTCTCGAGGCAGCCGAAGCGACCGCAGCGGCACGGCGCGCCGTCGTCGACGACCGTCGTGTGGCCGATCTCTCCGGCGCCGAAGCCGTCGCCGTGGAAGAGCTCGCCGCCGAGCACGACGCCCGCCCCGATGCCCTGGCCGACCTTGATCGCGATGAGGTTCGGCGTCCGAGCCGCACCGAACAGGTACTCGCCGAGCGCCGCGGCGCGCGAGTCATTCGCGACGTGCGTCGCCACGCCATAGCGATTGCGCAGCAGTCGGCCGAGCGGCAGGTCCTGCCAGTCGAGGTTGACGGCCCAGCGGATCGTGCCGCTCGCCGCGTCGACGATGCCCGGCGTGCCGACGCCGATCCCCAGAAGCGATCCGCTTCCGCCGCCGGTGAGGCGGTCGACGAGCCGGTACACGACGTCGAGCGCGGCTTCGCCGTCGAGGCCGTCGACGGCGAGCGTCTCGGTGCGGCCCACCTCGCCGCGAAGATTCACGACGGCCCCGGTGAACGCGCGCTCGCCGAGGTCGAGGCCGATGACATGACGCGCCGCGTCGTCGACCTCGACGAGGATCGGCGCCTTGCCGCCGCTCGACGGTCCGCGACCGACCTCGCGGGCAAGGCCCTCGGCGACGAACTCGCCGATGACCTGGCTGACGGTCGTCCGGGTCAGGCCGGTGAGGCGCGCGACCTCGGCACGGCTGATCGGGCCGTGATCGAACAACGCCCGCAGCACGAGGCCCTCGTTGTGGGCCCGCGTCTGGCGGTGGGTCGCCTTCGCCGGCAGCGCCACCGTCGCTCCCTCTCCACTCGTTCGCGACTTTGCCAAGAGAATGGACAAAGTCACTCTAGCGGCTTTGTCAAGGGACTGGACGAAGCTCGCCTCGATTGGAACGGCGGTGCAGACGCGCGGTGCAACGACGCCGCAAGCGGGCGCCCGGCGGCGGCGCTCCCTTCTCCGCGGATTTCGGGCATAGTCGGGGCGAATGCAGCCGTCCCCCCGATACGAGCCCGGCCGGTCCGCCGTCCCCCCGCCCGGACCGCCCCCACCCAATCGGCCCCGACAGTCGTCCGCCGGCTGGGGCGCGATGGTGCTCTTCGCGTTTCTGTTCGCGCTCGGCGCCCTCCTGGCCGTGGGCGTCGTCGGCGGCTACTTCGCGGTCGCCAATGGCCTCGACGATCCGCAGAAGCTCAAGGAGTTCCCGCTCGCCCAGGAGTCGGTCGTCTACGACCGAACCGGACAGACCGAGCTGGCCCGATTCGGCGAGGCGAAGCGCGAGATCGTCGCCTTCGACGAGCTGCCACCGGCGCTCGTCGACGCGACGACCGCCGTCGAGGACCGGACGTTCTGGACGAACACGGGCTTCGACCCGGCGGCGATCGTCTCGGCCGGGCTCGACGCGATTCGGGGCAACGCCCGCGGCGCGTCGACGATCACCCAGCAGCTGGTGCGGGCCCGCCTGCTCAAGCCGGATCTCGTCCAATCCCGCGGCCGGACGATCGAGCGCAAGCTCAAGGAGATCATCCAGTCGATTCGCGTGACGAAGGAATTCCCCGGCGAGGAAGGCAAGAAGGAGATCATCACCGCCTATCTCAACCAGAACTTCTACGGCAACAGCAGCTACGGCGTGAAGGCCGCGGCGAAGGCGTACTTCGGCGTCGAGCTCAAGGACCTGACGCTCGCCCAGGCGGCGATCATCGCCGCGCTCCCGCAGTCGCCGTCGGAATATGACCTCGTCCGGAACGCCGTCGAGAAGGACGGCCGGCTCGTCGTCCCGGACGACACCGACATCGTCCGCCGTCGCAACCAGGTCCTCGACCTCATGGCCCAGGGCCGGACGCCGCTCCTCGATGCCGCGGGCGAGACGCCGACGGCCGACGAGTTCGAGGCGGCCAAGAGCGAGGAGGTCGTCCTCGCCCCGCAGGACAACGTGCCGTGGAAGGCGCCGCACCTCGTCTGGGCCGTGCGCCGGGAGCTGACGGCCCGGATCTGCGGCGAGGAGGCGCAGACCTGCGCCGAGCTCGAGCGGGGCGGCTTCCGGATCACGTCGACCGTCGACCTCCGCCTCCAGGAGATCGCCGAGAAATGGGTCAAGGCCGCGGCGATCGTGCCGAAGGCGGAAGACCCCGAAGCCGCCGCAGCGGAGCTCGGGTTCGACGAGCTGCCGGCGTGGGTGGCGCGCCTGACGAACAAGGACGTGAACAACGGCGCCCTGGTCGCCATCGACTACGAGACCGGCGAGCTCGTCGCATACGTCGGCTCGGCGGACTACAACGCGACGAACAGCTCACCGAAGTTCCAGCCGAAGTTCGACGTCGTCGGCGACGGCTGGCGCCAACCGGGATCCGCGTTCAAGCCGTTCAACTACCTGACCGGCATCGACGACAAGACGATCACGGCGGCGTCGATGTTCATGGACGTCGGCACGGACTTCGGCGGCTCGCCCGCATTCACGCCGAACGACGCCGACCTCCTGGAACGCGGCCCCGTTCGGGTCCGCAGCGCCCTCCAGTTCTCGCTCAACATCCCGGCCGTCAAGGCGGTCGACGTCAACGGCATCGATCGGGTCTTCACCCGCTCCCGCGACTTCGGCCTGCGGTACCGGACGGAGACGTCGAGTGCCGGCCTGGCGCTCGCGCTCGGGGTCCAGGAGGTCCGGCCGATCGACCTCGTGACGGGCTACGGGACGATCGGCAACCTCGGCCGGTACGTCCCGCACACGACGATCGTCCGGATCCAGAACCCGGACGGGTCCGACTTCGAGATCGACCGCCCGGAGCCCGAGCAGGTCGCCAGTCCCCAAGCCGCGTCGATCATCCTCGACATCCTCGGCGGAAACACGGTTCGGTCGGTCAATCCGTTCTGGGGGCGCTTCCAGATCGACACGCCCAACGGCCGCCGCCCCGCCGGCCTCAAGACCGGCACGAACAACGACGCGAAGGACCTCAATGCCTACGGGATGATCGCGCCGCCCACCGAGGAAGGCCGCGCGGCCGGCGAGTACGCGCTCGCGGTCGGTGTCTGGAACGGCAACTCGGACAACGAGCCGGTGTCGACGCCGGAGCGGCCGGTCTTCTCGATCGACGTGTCGACGTTCGTGTGGGAGGGCTTCCTCGAGGAGGCCACCGCGAAGTGGGCGATCAATCCCCTGCCCCGCGCCGAGGGTCTCGCGAGCGTCCGCGTCGACCCGTGGACGGGGCTCCTGCCGGCGGCCGGCCAGGAGGGCGTCCCCGAGCTCTTCCTGCCCGGCACGGAGCCGACGCGCCAGGTCGGGGCCTCGTCCGGGATGTGCGGGCTCGCGGTCCTCGAAGCGTCGCCGTGGGAGACGAGCAAGGGCAACTGGCTCGAGTGGAACCGCAACTGGATCGAGCGGGCGCGGCGCGGGCCCGGAACCCGCGGCGGGCCGGACGGGACGCGGGTCTCGTACTTCTACAACAACGGCTTCAACCCCTACGGCCGGTCCTGGGGTCCCATCCTCAACGCGGGGGCATGCTCCACGCCTTCGCCGGAGCCAACCTGCTTCCCGGTCCCGACGCCCGACGAGAGCGGCGTCATCCCGTCGTTCGAGATCCCGACACCGGCCGCCAGCGATGCCCCGCCGCCCGAACCGTGCCCGACGCCCGAGCCGACGCCCTCCCCCTCGCCGAGCGAGACGCCGCTCATCGAGACGCCACCGGTTCCAACACCCGAGCCGGCGACGCCCGAGCCGTCGCTACCGCCGGTCGACACGCCGGTGCCGAGCGTTGAGCCGAGCGTCGCCATCGGTGGCGGCGGCGAACAGACTCCCCCGCCACCGCCCTGATCGTCCGACCCCCTTGACGTGAAACGGCCGGCGCCACGGGCGCCGGCCGTTCTTTGCCGTGTCGGTCCGACTCGCTACTTCGGGATCGGGCCCTGCCCATCGCCCGCCAGGACGGCAACGGCGGTAAGCAGGCTCCAACCCAGGGCCAGGGCACCGGCCAAGGCAGCACGAAGCGAACGAACGCGCATTTCCCACCTCCACTGGGATTGCGCCGTGCCTGGGGATGGCACGCGCGCTCGCCGGGCATGCTAGGCTTCGCTCGTGCGAAAGTCAAGTATTGCTAAACACTCCAGGGCCGGGACGGGAACACCCCTTGCCGCGGCCATCGGGCGGGAGCTACGGAAACGGCGACGGGCGCGGGGCTTGACCCAGGCAACGCTCGGCGCGCCGCTCACCCGCGCGTTCGTCTCGGCTGTCGAACGGGGCCACACCGTGCCCTCGATCGGCGCTCTTGCGCTGCTTACCGACAGACTGGACCTGCGCCTCGACGAGTTTTTTCAGGGGGTCAACGAGCAGATGACGGGGGTGTATACTCGCCCCCATGGCTACCACGACCCGAACCAGGCGTCGCGTCGTCGTCGATGACCGCCCCCTCGCCCTGGCGATCGGCGCGCGGCTCAAGCAGGCCCGGCTCGCGGCGGGACTGACCCAGCAGCAACTGGCCGGGGACCGCTACACCAAGGCGTACATCAGCGCGCTCGAGAACGGCATCGCCAAGCCGTCGATGGCGGCGCTGAACTACCTCGCCCCCCGGCTGGGGACCACCTCGGCGGCCATCCTGTCGGACCCGAGCACGGCCTGGGCCCGCATCGAGGCCGATCTCGCCCTCGCATCGGGCGACTGGAGCGGTGCCCTGGACCGCTACCAGGCGTTGCTCGAAACGTCCCAGGAGCGGGCGACCCGCGCCGGCCTCCTGACCGGGATCTCGGAAGCCCTGTGCCGCCTCGATCGGCCGGCCGAGGCGATCCGACCTGCCACGCAGGCCGCGGCTCTGTACCGGGAGCTCGGCCGGCCGGCTGACGTAGCGCGCGCCGAGCTATGGCTTGCGTCGGCCCACAGCCAGCAGGACAACCCCGACGAGGCCCGCGCGCTACTTCGGTCGATTCTCGACCAGATCCGAGACGGTCTGGATCTTGGCCCGGACATGAGCACTCGTGTCCTCATCGGCCTCGCGATGCTCGAGTCTTACCAGGGCAAACCCTCGGCCGCGCTTGGCTACCTCGAGCAGGCGAGAGGAATCGCCGCCGATCTGGACATTCGCCGGCGCGGTGGCCTCATGGCGGCGTTGGCGCAGGCATACCGAGCGGGCAATGATTTGGAGGCCGCGGTTCGGTCGGCGACGCAGGCGCTAGCGCTGCTGAGGGCCGCGGACGCAAACCTCGAGGCCGGCCTCGTTGAGAACCAGCTTGCTCTCGCATACGTGGCGATGGGCAGCCTCGACAAGGCTCGGGACACGGTTCGCCATGCCCGTGCCGGCGGCCGCTCGGACGAGCGACTACAGGCCAACCTCGCCGATACCGAGGCGATGGTCGAGCTCGCCGCCGGCAAGCCGAAGGAGGCGCTCAAGCTCGCCGACGAGGCGATCGCCCTCGCCGAGCGAACGGAGCATTCGAAGGCGCTCCTCGACGCGCTCGTCACACGGGCCAAGGCCCTCGCCGCGCTCAAGAAGGCCGACGAGGCCGTGGCGACGTTCGAGCGCGCCGCCGACCTCGCCGAGAAGACGGCGCCGCCGTCACGCCGCCGACAGATCCTCAGCGCCTGGGCGGACAGCCTCGCCGCCGTCGGCCGTCATGACGAGGCCTACGCCCTCGCCCGCCGCGCCCTCGAGGCGCGCTAGACCGATCCCGTCCCGGTGGGCACCTCGGGACGTCGCCTGAACCTATCCCCCATCGGGTTCGACATCGTCCTTGCCCTCAGCCAGGCGCCCGACGGGCTCCGCCTTGCGGATCTCGCCCACGTCATGGGCTCGCCGGTGAGCTCCGTGCAGACCGCGCTGCGCGGCTTGATTTCCAACCAGCTCGTCCGGCGTGAGGAAGTCGACCCGCCCCGCTATCTGCTCGCGCCGGATCACCCCGCGCGCGACGAGCTGGCATCCCTTGCGACCGTCCTGCCAGAACCGGCCCACGCCATCGGCATCCTCCTGCGCGCCAACCCGGTCGTCGCCTGGGCTGCGGTGGACAGCCTCGGGTTCGTGGCGGCGACGCGCGAGCCGCCGGCGACGGCGCCGCAGGAAGCCCTCGACAGGCACCTCGGCCTCGTCGCCGGCTCGCGTGACGAGACGCCTATCGTCATGCGGCTGCCGGAGCCGGAGATGGACCGTGTGCTCCGCGTCGGCATCGGACTGCGTGCCCGGCTCGCGAAGGCACTGACGATCAAGGGCCGGCTGCCGGCCGTCATCCGCGACATGGCCGAACGGAAGCGCCCGGCGGCCGGCTGACGCCGCCCTCGGGCACCGCTGGAGGCACCCAGCGGCGTTGTGCGACGATCCGTCCCGTGACCCGCGACCCGGCGCCCGTCAGGCCGGCCGACAGACCGATCCTCCCCGCCGCCATCGCCGGCGTCGCCTCGGCGGCCGCCGCGCTCGGCGTCTCGGAGCTCGTCTCCGGCGTCCTCGCCGGCGCGCCCTCGCTCATCCTCTCGGTCGGCCGGCTCGTAATCGATCTCCAGCCGCCCGGCGCGAAGGACCTCGTCGTGGCGTTGTTCGGGCAGAACGACAAGCTCGCCCTCGAGATCCTCGTCGTTCTCATTGCGCTTGCCATTGGTGCAGGAGTCGGGATCCTCGCGTTGTCGCAGCCGTCGATCGCCGCGATGGTCGTCGTGGGCTTCGCGGGACTGGGCTTCGTCGCCGCGCTGCGCGACCCGGCGGCGACGATGACGCTGGCGGCGATCGTCGCCGGCGTCGCCGCGATCGCCGGCGTCGGCGTGCTCGACCGTTTGACCGCGCCGCTCCGAGCCGTCGACGGACCGACGATGCCCGACTGGCGGCGGCGTGGCTTCTTGCTGCGCGGCGCCGGCATTGCGGCGGCATCGGTCGTCGCCGGGTTTGTCGGCCGGTCGCTCCTCGAGCGCCAGCGCGAATCGCCCGGCCAGGTCGTCGGCCGGATCCCGCCGCCGGGCGAGATCGCGACGCTGCCCCCGGGCGCCGAGCTGCCGGTCGACGGCATCTCGCCGCTCGTCGTCCCGAACGACGACTTCTACCGCATCGACACCGCGCTCATCGTCCCGAGCGTCGACCTCACCTCCTGGCAGTTGCGGATCCACGGGCTCGTCGAGCGCGAGACGACGCTGACCTTCGACGAGCTCGTGGCCCTCGGCACGTTCGAGCAATACGTGACGATCGCGTGCGTCTCGAACGAGGTCGGCGGCGATCTCGTGGGAAACGCCAAGTGGACGGGCGTCCGGCTGCGCGAGGTGCTCGACATCGCGGGCGTGCGACCGGAGGCGACGCAGCTGGTCGGTCGCGCCGTCGACGGCTGGACGGCCGGCATGCCGACGGCGTGGGTCATGGATCCCAGGCGCGAGCCGATGATCGCGGTCCAGATGAACGACGCGCCGCTGCCGCTCGCCCACGGCTTCCCGGCTCGGCTCATCGTGCCGGGACTCTTCGGGTATGTCTCGGCGACGAAGTGGCTCGGTGAGCTCGAGCTGACGACGTGGGAGGCGTTCAACGGCTACTGGGTGCCGCTCGGCTGGGCGAAGGAAGGCCCGATCCTGACGCAGTCGCGCATCGATGTCCCCGCCAACGGCGCGCGGGTCGCGGCGGGACGCTTCGTCCTCGCGGGCGTCGCCTGGGCGCCGGATCGCGGGGTCCGCAGCGTCGAGGTCGCGATCGACGGTGCGTGGCAGCCGGCGGTCGTCTCGACACCGATCTCGGACGCGACGTGGGTCCAGTGGCGCCTCGATTGGAACGCGACGGCCGGCGACCACGACATCGCGGTCCGGGCCACGGACGGCAGGGGCGATGTCCAGACCGCCGACCACTCGGCGCCCGCCCCGGACGGGGCGCGGGGTCATCACACGATTCGCGTCAGCGTGGCCTAATGGGGCCATGACGCGCCGCCGATTCATCTTCGATCCGCCCGAGCGATTCGTCGCCGGGACCGTCGGCGAGCCCGGCGCGCGGACGTTCTTCCTGCAGGCCCGCGACGGCGGCCGGGTCGTCAGCGTGGTGCTCGAGAAGGTGCAGGTGGCCGTCCTCGCCGATCGGCTCAACCAGCTGCTCGACGAGCTCGAGCGGCGCGGCATCACGCAGGCCGAACCGCTCCGATCGAGCGACTCCGAACCGCTCGACGAGCCGGTCATCGAGGCCTTTCGCGCGGGCTCCCTGACCCTCGGCTGGGACGGCTCGGACGACCGCGTCCTCGTCGAGGCGCGGGCCCAAAGCGAGGACGACGACGACGAAATGCCCGAAGGTCAGGTCGCGGCCATCGAGGCCGATGACGACGCCGAGGACGGACCCGATCTCTTCCGCGTCCGGATGACGGCGCCGGCGGCACGGGCGTTCGTCGAGCGCGCGGTCCGCGTCGTCTCGGCCGGCCGCCCGCCCTGCCCGCTGTGCGGCCAACCGCTCGACCCGGGCGGCCACATCTGCCCGCGACGCAACGGGCACTACGTCAACTGAGCTTGCCGGCCGAGGTGTCGTGAATCCGTTCGACTCGGCGGCCGTCCTCGAGGTCCTGCGCGAGGGCGAGCTCGAAGTGCTCGGTCGGCTCGTCGCCTCGACGAACCACGCCCTGTACAGCCGCGTCACCCGGCACTGCCCGGACCCTGAGCCGCCGACGATCGTCGACGCCGTCTACAAGCCGATCCGCGGCGAGCGCCCGCTCGACGACTTTCCGGACGGCACGCTCGCCCGGCGCGAGGTCGCCGCACACGCGGTGTCGGTCGCGACCGGCTGGGCGATCGTCCCGCCGACGGTGATGCGCGACGGACCGTTCGGCGAGGGCATGGTCCAGCTCTGGATCGACGTCGACCCGAGCGTCGACGTCGTCGCGATGGTCATCGACGACGACGTGCGACTGAGGCGCGTCGCGCTCTTCGACGCGATCGTCAACAACACCGACCGCAAGGGCGGGCACCTGCTGCCGGTCGCCGGCGGGCACGTGTTCGGCGTCGACCACGGTGTCTGCTTCTCGACCGTGCCGAAGCTGCGGACGGTCCTGTGGGCATGGCGCGGCGAGCGGCTCGAGCCTGACGAAGTCGCCGTGCTGGAGCGAGTGCGCGAGGCGCTCGACGGCGAGCTGGGCGCCGAGCTGCGGGGCCTCCTCGCCCCGGCCGAGGTCAAGGCGACGATCCGCCGAACGGATCGGCTCCTGTCGACGCGGCGCTTCCCGTGGCCGTCGCCCGGCTGGCCGGCGCTGCCCTGGCCGCCGTTCTAGCGCGCTCTCTACTCCTCCGCGGCACCGTCCGGTGGTTCGAGCTCGACGAGGACCGCGCCGGTCACATTGACGAGCTTCGTCGCGCCGGCGTCCACTTCGAGGGCCGGCACCGAGGCGGTCGTCGTGTGGCCGTGCAGCCAGAGCGGCGGGCGGAGGACGTTCATGAGCCAGCGGTACGCGCGGAAGCCGACGTGGAAGGCGTCTGGCGAGTCGCCCGCGCCCTCCGGGGCGGCGTGGCTGATCACGAGCAGCGGCCTGGCCCGGCCGAGGAGTCGCCGGGCAAGCGTGCGCCAGGCGATCGAGAACACGTGCAGCCAGGCGAGGCCGCTTCGACGCTCGTTGTCGCGGCGGCCCGCACCGGGCCACTCGAACCCGGCGATGTCGAGGCCCGCGAGACGGGTCGTGCGGCCGGCGCCCAGGGCTGCCGGCACGTTCGGCCGGTCCTCCCACGCCCCGCCGCGATCGTGGTTGCCGCGGACGTAGACGAGCGGGGCGCGGAACGCGTCGGCGAGGAACGCGAGCCAGTGCGGCTCGAGATCGCCACAGCCGATCACCGCATCGATCGTGCCGAGGGCCCGCCGATTGACCTCATGCTCGAGGGCCGGGTCCTGCTCGTCGGACGCCGCCAGCAGGCGGATCGGGCGGCCGTCCCGATCGTCGAACGGCCGTTGATCCGGCCAGCGGAGGCGGACCCGCCGGATCACCTCGCGGCGTCCTCGGACGGTGTCGCCGGCGGCGGGTCTGGCCCCTCGGCCGCGTCGGTTGATTCGTGGTGGTCGGCCCGATGGATGTTGAGATGGCGCTCGCCGTCGGGGCTGAGGCGGTTGCCCTGCCCCGCGGCGCGGAGTGCGCGCGTCCCCTCCAGGGCCGGAGCGAGCGAGGTCGGCCGCTCCCGGGCGCGCTCGCCGGGGCGGACGAGCTCGAGGATGTTTGCATCGATGCCGACCTGCCCGTCGTAGAGCGCGGCGCCGACCCGATTGTGGCCGTCGAGGACCCAGTAGTCGTCGCCGTAGCGGATGACGTCGATCGGCGGGAGGACGTCGAGGCGGCTCATCGCGTTGCGGATCCGCTGCCAGCGGTTCATCCAGTTCTGGCCGCGGAACGGCTTCAGCGGGAGGAAGTCGCCGCCGCGTTGCGTCGCGCCCCCGACCGCGGTGCCCCGGATCTCCTCGGGGTCGAGGGTCCGCAACCCGGCCTCGCGCGGCACCGCCCGGCGGGCTTCGGGATGGAGGTCGTACAGGTACGGCAGCGGCGTCCGCGACCGCCGGCGCAGCCGACGCACACGCGAGCCTGGACGCTCGTCCCAGCGACGAGCGGCGTGCTGGACAGCCTGTACCGCGCCGCCGACGGCCCCACCGACCGCGTCGACCGCGGTCTCGACGGCCGCGCCGACCTTCTCCGCGACGCCGGCGGTCGGCTGGTCTGTGTCGTTCATTGGCTGGTCGGGCTGGGCCGCGTTGGCCGACGCGCCGTCGGCGGGCTTCTTCGTGCGCCTGGGCATGGCCACAGTTTCGGTCGAGTGGCCCGAAGGCGCTGCCGGGACCCGGTCGAGCGCGGCTAGGCGCGGATCTCCTGGCGCATGAAGACGACATACGCCGCGCCGAACATGACGCTCGTGAGCGCGATGAGCCCAACCACCTGCGGCCCGACGAGCAGCAGGCTCTGGTCGATCGACAGCCTCGACGCGAGGTACCGCCGGGGATCCTGCGCCTGGATGATCTCCTCGATGGTCGCTGGCGTGAATGCGCCGCTGGCGACCGGATCGACCGGGATCAACAGGACCCGCGACGCCTCGGTGTAGAGCGTGTGCGGCGAGAGCCGCTTGATGAAGTTCTGCGTCTGCGCGGCGCGGATCTGCGCCTGCACCTCTTCCTCGGTGAACGCCTGCGGCGGGATCGGCGCGATGAGGTTGGCGAGGAACTCCAGCAGGAACAACGATCCCAGCAGCACGGTCAGGACCCACACGCCGAAGCCGATCAGCGCGGATGACGCGGCTCGCCGCAGGGCGACCGAGAGCAGCATCGCAAACGCCAGCCAGAAGCCGACGTAGATCACCGTGAGCACGACCCAGGCCGCGATCCGGAGGATCTCGCTCAGCTCCGGGGCGAAGCCGAGGCGGGCGATGCCGAAGCCGCTGACGAGCAGGACCATCGCGACGAGGGCAATCGTGATCACCGCCAAGCCGGCCACGAACTTGCCGTTGATGACGTCGTCGCGGTGGATGGGCTGTGAGACGAGGCGAGGCAACGTTCCCTCGCTCCGTTCGACATTGACGGCGTCGAAGCCGAAGGCGATTCCGAGCAGCGGCGCGAACAGGCCGACGAACGTGTCGGCGCGGAGCCGCTCGAAGTTCTCCGGACCGACGGTGAAGAGCGCGAGGAACACCGACTGGTTCGATGAGATCTGCTCGGCGAGCTCGCGGATGCGCGCGGACGCGAAGTACAGGGGGACGGCCGCGGCGATGCCGATGACGAAGATCAGCACGATGAAGCGGATGCTCGTCACGTGATCGCCGAGCTCCTTCGCGGCGATGACCCGCCAGCCCGCGCGGAGGCGCGGCTCGTCGGAGGCTCGCGGCGGGGGCGGCGGGATCAGCCGGGCGACGCGCTCGCGCCAGCC
Source organism: Candidatus Limnocylindrales bacterium (assembly GCA_036556145.1). Taxonomy (GTDB): domain Bacteria; phylum Chloroflexota; class Limnocylindria; order Limnocylindrales; family CSP1-4; genus JACDAV01. Next base: position 50,582 of record DATBKB010000023.1, read on the forward strand.
AGCGAGCCGCCCTCGGTCAGTGGACGCGGCCATCGGGCTCCTCCCGAACCAGGTGGCGATAGATCTCGAGCAGGTCCTCGCCGCGGCGGCGGAGGTGGTTCACCGGGCACCCGGCGCCGGCGAGCGCGGTGGCGAGGTCGGCGCCAACGTCGCGATCCGCATGGACGACCCAGCGGCCACCATCGGTCTCGCGCTCGACGCTCGCCACGCCGGGAGTCGCGCGCAGCGCGTTCTCGATCGTCCCTGCATCGCCGTCCGCTCCGACCTCGAACGCGAGGACGCCACGGCCGGCGAGCGCGCGCAGCTCGTCGAGGCGCCCTTCGGCCACGAGCTTGCCCGCGGAGAAGAAGCCGACGCGATCGCAGATCGACTGGACCTGGCCGAGGATGTGGCTCGAGAGCAGGATCGTGAGGTTGCGCTCGGTCACGAGGCGTCGCAGCAGGCCGAGGATCTCATCGACGCCCGCGGGGTCGATCGCGATCGTCGGCTCGTCGAGGATCAGGACATGGGGATCCTTGACGAGGGCATCGGCGATGCCGAGTCGCTGGCGCATGCCGCGCGAGTACGTCTCCACCCGGCGATCCGCGGCTTCGGTGAGCCGGACCTCGCCGAGCAGCTCGCCGATCCTCGCCTCCGCGGCCGCCTTCTCGAGGCCGTTGAGCCGCGCCGTGTAGCGGAGGTTCTCGCGACCGCTCATGCCGCCGTAGAAGCCGACGTTGTCGGGGAGGTAGCCGACGCGTCGCTTGACGCCGAGCGGCTCGCGCGCGGGATCGAGTCCGACAACCCGGGCGATGCCCTCGGTCGGTTCGGACAAGCCGAGCAACATGAGGACCGTCGTCGTCTTGCCGGCGCCGTTCGGACCAAGCAGCCCGAAGACCTCGCCTGGGTGGATCGTCAAGTCGAGCGAATCGACCGCGGTGAAGTCGCCGTACTTCTTCGTCAGGCCGCGGGCATAGATGACGGCGTCACCGATGTCGGCGACGGTCGGTTCTCGGCGCTCGACTTGCTCCTCGTCGTCCCGCGCCGGCGCCACGGCGACCGGGCGCGCGTGGGGTGGTCGCGCGTGATGTGCCGGATCCGACGATGGCACACGGCGGTGCCCGCCGCGAAGCGGCTTGCTCCGCAGCGGCCGCCCCGGGCGGCTGCCCTCCGGCTCGGTCATCAGCGCCGGCCGTAGCGCTGGAAGACCCACGACAAGCCGACCAGGACGAGGACGATGAGTCCGATGCCGACGAGGAACCACGTCTGCGACGTCTCGACGGTGACCCGAAGCTCGAGCGTCTCATTGCCGCCGTCCGCGGTCGTGGCGGTGACAGTCACGGCGTAGTCGCCCGCAATGGCGCTGCCGGACGGCGTGAGGTGGACGTTCACCGTCTGCGGCGCGTCGGTGCCGACCTGGTCGACCGTCTCGGGCTCGAACTCGACGTTCCAGCCCTGTGGCGGCGTGGCGCTGAGCGTCACGGCGTTGACCGGTGCGGTCCCGTCGTTGATGACGAGGACCTGGAAATCCTTCCGCTGTCCCGCGGACGCGGTGACGCGAAGGTTCTGGTCCGGCGTCGACAGCCGGTATGCCGTGTTGCCGACGATCTCGACCGCGAGGTCGGCCGTCGCGCTGACGTCGCCGGACGTCGCCGTCACCTTGATCGGATAGGCGCCGGCCGCGACCGTGTCCGGCGGATCGACGGACACGGAGATCGTCTCCTGTGCGCCCGCGTCCACCTGGAAGCTGGCGGCCTGGGTCTGGCCCGACGGATTCGCGTCCACGGACCAGCCCGCGCCCGGGCTCTCCGTCGACAGCGAGAACGTGAGCTGGCGCGGCGTGTCGTTCTTCAGCGAGAGGCTGAACGGGAACGTCGCGTTCGCGTCGTCACGGAGTGCCGGGTTGTCGGTCGTCAGGGTGACCTCGCCGCCGGCCGCGGCCGCGACCCGAAGGTCGAGGTCGAGGGTGTCAACCGCGGCGCCCCCGCCATTCGCGCGAATCGAGATGCGGTACGTCCCGTCTGCGGCGTCCTCCGGCACGTCGACGTCGAGTGAGAGCTCGGGGCTGCTCGATGGCCCCGCCGTCACGCCGTCGACGATGAAGCCGCCGCCACGGATCGTTGCGTCCCAGCCCTGCGGGACCGCCGTCACCGCGAGCGACACGCGCCGCTCGACGTTCGAGGCGAGGTTCAGGTCGAATGACGCGGTGTTCCCCGGTTCGACGGCGACCGCCGCGTACGGCGTCGAGATCTCGACGCCTCCGGCCGCCCGGATCGAGGGGGCGAGCTGGAGCGTCGCGAGCCCGGCGAGTGCCAGGGCCAGGCCGGCGCGGCGGAGGCGGCGCTTCGGCGCCGCCGGTGGGATCGACGAGGTCGACGAGGTCGCGGTCATCCGACGGCCGTCCGGCCGTCCACGTGCATCGTTCGGCACCCAGGCTCCTCCCGGCGGTGGTGTCTCACGCGCATCCGTCGGGGCCGGCGTCGCCGGCCTCCCCTTCTCGCGGGCCGAATCTCGCACCTGCCGTCAGGCAGAGGTCAACCAAGGCCCGGTGAGCAGACGGTTGCGAGACGTGAATCTACCGAGCGACCGGAATCCGTGCTGGCGTGGGCACCCCTGTGGCGGATCAGCCGGCGGCGGCGACGACCTCCACCCGTGAGGCCAGGTCCTCACCCAGATCGATCTCCTCGTCGGGCACGAGGACGAGGCTGGCGCCCTGCGACTCGGCGTATTCCCGGAGGCCGTCGGCATCGTTCTTTTCCGGCACCCAGCCGTAGGCCTCGACGCCGCGTGCCCGCGCGTCCCGGACCTGGTCGGCGAGCGGCGCCCGGCCGAGGGCCTCGAGCTCGTTCACCGTCAGCCGGTCGCCGTACTGCTGCTCCTCGCCATCCGCCGACCAGTTCGTCGGACGCGGGCTCTCCAGCAGCGTGCTGCCCGCATCGACGTCGAACAGGACCAACGGCGCGCCGCCGTCGCGGGCCCGCTCGATCGCTCGCCGTCGCACGTGGTCGTATCGGCCGTCCTCGCCGACGACCGCCACGATGGTTCCTGCTGGCTGGGCCATGGCAACCTCCGCGCATGTGGGATCCGATGGTCGCCCGAGCCGCGTGACAGGCGCATTGCACGAGCGGGCCGCGACAGCACGGGCGGTCGGAGGGTCAGGGCGTGGGCGGCCCTCCGGTCGTGTCAAGGAAGTCGAGCACGAGCCGGTCGAAGAGGTCGGGGCGTTCCCACATCGGGGCATGGCCCGCGTCCGGGACGATGGCGAAGGTCGCGCCCGGGATCGTGCCGGCCAGGCGACGACCGGCCGCCGGCGGGATGAGCGCGTCGCCGTCGCCCCAGACGACGAGTGTCGGCGCAGCGATCCGGGGCAGGTGGTCGCTCAGGTCGGCCGCGAGCAGCTCACGGCCGGCGCGCAGGATGACGAGCGGGCCGGCGCGGAGGATGTCGGCGACCGCGATCCGGAGGAGCCGGCGTTCGCTGCGGCCGCCGCCGCGGAGCAGGTTCCGGACGTGACCCGGGATCGAGCCCTCGAGCGGCAGGGCGGCCGCGTCGACGAGGACGAGTCGATCCACGAGGTCCGGTCGCGTGGCCGCGAGGTCGGCCGCGACGTGCCCGCCGAGGGAGTGCCCGATCACCGCGGTTCGCCGGACGCCGATCGCGTCGAGCCACGCGGCGAGCAGCCCGGCGATCGTGTCGAGGCGGAACCACTGCCGGCGGCTCGCCCCGAAGCCGGCCATGTCGACGACGAGGAGGCGATGGCGGGCGCCCAGTCCGGCGAGGTTCCGCTCCCACCACCAGCCGGACGCCGCGAGGCCGTGGACGAGAACGATCGGCTCGCCGGTCGGGTTGCCGGCCTCGACCCAGGCGATGCGCCCACGGTCGAGCTGCACGCTGCTGAACGGCAGGTCCATGCCCGTGCCGGACAGCCACTCGAGGAACCCGCGGGTGGGGCGGCGGCGGCGCAATGCCGTTGCCATGTCCCCATGATCGCCCACGCTTGACGAATCTGCCGCGCGTCGGCGATGATTCATGGGCCCGCAGCGCAGGCACCCACGGAGCCCATCCCGCTCCAGGCGTGCCGCCCGGGCTCTGAACACCCGCTCCGGCCGGGATCGGCCGTCGAGCGAACCAGCGGCCGCGACGCCACCACAACGGCTGCGCGCGGCGAGAAAGAACCGAACGATGACATCCCGAACACTTGCCACGTCCTTCGCCGGGCGCTCGAGCTCGATGCGGAGGCAGCGTCGCCGCACGGCCGCGGCCGGCCGTCTCTTCTGCCGGACGAACGGCTGCGCGAGCTTCCTGCAGCTCGATCCCGCGGGTCGCACCGCGACCTGCCCGGTCTGCGGCTACACCCGAACCCTGCGCTGACGTTCCGGGCCCCGTGACGGGGCCCGCGTCCCCGGCCATGCCGGGCGATCATTCGGCCGTGCGTACCGTGGCCGTCGATCGCACCCGCCTCGCGTCCCTCATGGAACGCGAGCAGCGCGACTTCATCCGGCGCCACCCCAGGTCGCAGGCGCTCCACGAGCGCGCCCGCGGCTCGCTGCTCGACGGCGTCCCGATGAACTGGATGGTCAAGTGGGCCGGCGCCTTCCCGCTCTTCGTCGAGCAGGCCCGCGGCGCTCGCTTCACCGACGTCGACGGCCATGAATACGTCGACTTCTGTCTCGGCGACACCGGGGCGATGGCGGGCCACGGGCCGGCGCCGACGATCCGCGCCGTCGAGGCCCAATTGCGACGCGGCATCACCCACATGCTGCCGACGGAGGACGCGATCGCCGCCGGAGACGAGCTGCGCCGGCGCTTCGGCTTGCGCTGGTGGCAGTTCACGATCACGGCGACCGACGCGAACCGCTTCTCGATCCGCCTCGCCCGCCGGATCACCGGCCGGCCGCTCGTCGCGGTCCACGACCACAACTACCACGGCTCCGTCGACGAGACGTTCGCGACGCTCGAGGACGGGCGCGTCGTGCCGAGCAAGGGCAGCATCGGGCCGCCGGTCGACCCGGCGCTGACGACGCGCGTCGTCGAGTTCAACGACGTCGACGGCCTCGAGCGCACGCTCGCCGACCGTCAGGTCGCCGCGCTGCTCATCGAGCCCGCGTTGACGAACGTCGGCATCGTGCTCCCCGAGCCCGGCTACCTCGAGGCCGTTCGCGAGGTCACGCGCCGGACGGGGACGATCCTCATCCACGACGAGACGCACACGATCTGTGCCGGCCCCGGTGGGGTCACCCGCGCGCAGGGACTCGACCCGGACATGCTCGTCATCGGCAAGACGATCGGCGGCGGCATTCCCGCGGGGACCTACGGCATGACCGAGGCGGTCGGCGAACGCGTGTCGGCCTCGATCCCCATCGAGGAGTCGGACATCGGCGGGGTCGGCGGAACCCTGGCCGGCTACGCGCTGTCGATGGCCGCCGTTCGAGCGACCCTCGAGCACGTCCTCACGGACGAGGCCTTCGCGCGGATGCTGCCCCTCGGCGAGCGCTGGGCAGCGGGCGCCACCGACGTCATCGAGCGGCGCGGCGCCCCGTGGCACGTGACGCGCCTGGGCGCCCGGGCGGAGTACCACTTCATGCCGAACCCGCCGCGAACCGGCGCGGAGCAGGCGGCCCACGCCGACTTCGAGCTCGAGCGATTCCTCCACCTGTGGGCGATGAACCGCGGCATCCTCATGACGCCGTTCCACAACATGGCGCTGATGTCGCCGGCGACGACGGAGGCCGACGTCGACGCGCACACGGCGGCCTTCGACGAGGCGCTCGAGGCCCTCTTCGGCTGACCCGGCGGCGCCCGCCCGCCGCCGGACTTCCGGCGCGAAATCGCTGGGACGAAATGCCCACCCGGCCGGCGTCCCGGGCGGTGGCCCGACGGCTATCGTGGCCGCCCGGGCCGGCAGCGCCCCGCCCGAATCGTCGCTGGAGGAACGTCCCCTGAGCGTCGGGCTCCGCATCGTCGGCCAGGCGGCCAAGCGTGGCCTCATCCCCCGCCTCCCGAGCGCCGACGCGCTGCTCGGGGAGGTCGAGCGTTGGCTCGGGATGGAGGCGCGGGAGACCGCGACGGGGGCGCCCTGGGTCGCCTTCGGGACGCCGCTCGCGACGCTGCGGACGTCGCTCCATCCGGCCGCAACCGACGTCGAGTTCATCGCCGACGAGGCCGCTCGGCTGACCGTCACTGCGACGACCGCCGAGGCCGGACCCGGGTATCACACGTACCTCTGCCAACTCCTCAAGCGGCTGGGCACCGACGTGAACATCGAGTGGGAGCCGGCCGATGCGTCCGTTGGGACGGGCGACGAGACGGGCTACTTCGAGTCGGGCCGGCGGTCGGACGCGGAGACCGCGCTGCTCTTCTGGTTGCGCGACAACCTCCAGGCCGCCTGCGACGCGCGCGAGCGCGGGAAGCCACCGGTGCAGCTCGTCGCGGTGCCCGGTCATCGATTCACGTTCGAGGGCGCGATTGCGACCGCGCTCGGGCCGCGTGACGACGACTGGCTGAAGACCGCCGTCAACGATCCGCGGGTCGCGGCCGACGTCTGGCCGTGGATCGCGGACGCGATGGACGCCCGCTACCTGCTGAATCGCGCGCTCGTCCTCATGTGGACGCGCGTCCGATGGCGCGCGCCGGGCACGGACGAGGAGCGGGAGACGATCGAGGAAGTCCTTCGACTCCTGCGCAAGGCCTTCCCGTTCGATCCCGATCTCGCCTACCCCTGGCGCGAGTGGCACGAGCTCCTCGAGCTGTCCGGCGCCGTCGATCCGATGGCCGAGCGAATCGCGAAGGAG
>DATBKB010000024.1:0-1840 GCA_036556145.1 Candidatus Limnocylindrales bacterium
GCCCGACGGCCAGGAGATCGACACGCGGTTCCTCGGCTTCACCGTGAGCCCGCACGAGGAGTGCGCCGTCGAGGAGGCCGTCCGGATCGTCGAGAAGCACGGCGGCTCGACGACCGTGCTGACGCTCGGCCCGGCCGCGGCGGAAGACCAGCTTCGCGACGCCATGGCGCTGGGCATCGAGCGCGCGATCCTCCTCGAGACCGACGGTCGCGAGTGGGACCCGGTCGCCACGGGCGAGGCGATCGCAGCTGCCGTTCGCGCCGACGAGTCGGCCAACGGCGCGTACGACCTGATCCTCTTCGGCAACGAATCGGCCGACACGGGCGGCTACCAGGTCGGCATCCGCGTCGCGGTCGCGCTCGACCGTCCGATCATCACCGGCGCCAAGGGCCTGGAAGTCGGTCACGGCTCGGTCGTCGCCCGGCGCGAGACGCCGCGCGGCGGAGCGTGGGAGTCCTTCGAGCTCGACCTCCCGGCGGTCGTCTCGGTCAAGGAGGGGATCAACCTCCCGCGCTATCCGTCGGTGCCGGGGCGGTTGCGAGCCAGGAAGAAGGAGGTCGCGCGGGTTTCGCCCACGGGTCGGCGCGCCGGACCCGAGATGATCGGCCTTCGCCTCCCCCAGGAGGAGCGCTCGGCGGCGGAGGTCATCGGCCGCGGCGCGGAGGCCGCGCCCGCCGTCGCCGACCTGCTCGAGCGGATCGGCGTCCTGCGCCAGGAGGTCCGGCAGTGAGCGGCGCCGTCCTCGTCTTCGTCCACGTGACGGGCGGCGAGCCGGACAGGCTCGCCCCGGAGATCCTGACGTTCGCCCGAAGCCTCCATGCGCCCGTCGAGTCGGTGAGCTTCGCCGGCGAGGTGGCGACCGCGGCGCTCGGCACGTACGGGGTCAGCACCGCCCACCTGATTCGCGACGAACGACTGGCCGGCCCGACGCCGGAAGCCCGCGCCGCCGCGCTCGCGCAGCTGATCGAGCGAACTTCGCCGGTCGCCTTCGTCGGTCCCGGCAGCGAGCGCGGCAACGAGCTCGTCGCTCACGTCGCGGCTCGGCTCGGTCAGCCGATGGCGGCCAACGTCATCTCGGCGTCGGTCGAGGCCGACCGAGTCCGACTCGTTCGCCAGCGCTGGGCGGGCTCCCTCCTCGAGGACGCATGGCTGGCCGGCAAGCCGCACATCCTGACGATCGCCCCGCACGCGGTCGCGCCCGAGCCCGCGGCCACGCCAACGACGCCGGCGGTCGCGGCCTTCGAGCCCGTCGTCTCGGAAAAGGACTTCCGCGTTCGCGTTCGGCCGGTCGAGACCTCGACGAAGACCGGCATCTCGCTGTCGGACGCGAAGGTCGTCGTCGGCGGCGGCCGCGGCGTCGGCAGCAGCGAGGGATTTGGCGAGCTCGAGGAGCTGGCGGCGCTGCTCGGCGGCGCCGTCGGCGGCTCGCGGGTCGTGACGTCGAACGGCTGGCGGCCGCACGCGGACCAGATCGGCCAGACCGGCCTGCGGATCGCGCCTGACCTCTACATCGCCTGCGGCATCAGCGGCGCGATCCAGCACATCGTCGGCTGCAAGGCGGCGAAGCGGATCCTCGCGATCAACACCGATCCCGACTCACCGATCATGGCCGTCGCCGACTACGCGGTCATCGGCGACCTCGGACAGGTGGTGCCGGCCATCAGCGCCGAGATCGACCGCCGCCGGGGCGGCTGACAACCGCTCGTCAACCGCCAGAGCCGGCAGGCCATGCGCGTCGGGGTGATCGGAAGCGGGACCGGTGGCGCGGCGACCGCGCTCCTCCTGGCTCGCGACGGCCACGAGTTCGAGATCTTCGAGCGGGTCCGCGACCCTCGACCGG
>DATBKB010000025.1:0-24052 GCA_036556145.1 Candidatus Limnocylindrales bacterium
AGCCTCGAGCTCCAGAACATGACGGTCTCGCTCGAGGAACAACGACAGCTCGCCGAGGTCGAGAGCTCCCGCCTCTCGACTGTCCTCGAGTCGCTGAAGGACGCGGTGGCGGTGATCGACGCCGGGGGGACGACGGTCATCAGCAACTCGAGCTACCGCCGGCTGTTCGAGGAGGAGGGGGTGACGCCTGAGCCCACCGCTGGCGAAGCCCCCGTCTCGATGGACGATCTCCGGTCGCGTGTCGCCCGCGGCGAGACGTTCCTCCTCCACTTCCGCGCCACCGACGCCGCCGGTCAGCGCCGCTGGTTCGAGGCCCTCGGCGAGCCGGTATCGCCCGAGATGGGGATCGGCGAGGGCGGCATCCTCGTGGTCCACGACACGACCGACCTCTCGCTTCGCCGTCTCCAGGGCGACTTCATGGCGATGGTCGCCCACGAGCTTCGGACGCCGCTCACCGCGCTGCGCGGCTACTTGCAGATGCTCAACCGCGACGGCGGAGAGGCAGCCGGGCGGCTCGGATCCCTCGCCGCCGGTCAGGCCGAGCGGCTCTCGGGCCTCGTCGACGAGCTGTTCGACGTGACGCGCGCCGACGCCGGCCGCCTCGACGTCCAGCTCCGCCGCGTCGACCTCGACACGCTGGTCACCAACGCGGTGGCGATCGCCCAGTCGCTGACCGACAGGCAGGCTATCCGGCTGGAGCGCGACGGCAGAGGGACGATCGTCGCAGGCGATCCGGCCAGGTTGGAGCAGGTGGTTCTCAACCTCCTGACCAACGCGATGATCCACGCCGCCGAGTCGGAGGAGATCGTCGTCCGGCTACGGAAGCTCCGCCGCTGGGCCGAGATCGAGGTGGAGGACCGCGGGCCCGGCATCCCGGAGGCCGTGCGGAACCAGCTGTTCTCCCGCTTCCAGCAGGGCCGCCCGGGCAACGGTGGCCTCGGCCTGGGGCTCTTCCTCAGCCGCCAGATCGTCGAGGCCCACGGCGGCACGCTCGAGGCCGATTCCGAGGCCGGGGATGGCGCGACGTTCACCGTCCGCTTGCCGCTCGCTGCGCGAAAGACCGTGTCGGATGAAGGGGCGGCGAGCCGCGACGGAGCCGCCGATCCCGGGTCGGACGGCACCGGCCCGAAGCCGCGGCGGGCGCTATCTCGCCGGCGGTCGTCCTCCGGCTGACGGCTCGGCCAGGCATTGCTCGATTGCCGCGAACAGATCGACCAGGTCGAAGGGCTTCGCGATCGCTCCGGCCGGCTCGACACCCTGGGCAGGTACCTTCGCGTCGAGTGCGGCCGTCATGAGGAGGACCGGCGGCCCCTCGGCCAGCTCGCCAGCAGCGGCGACGTCTGCTGCGGTGCGGCCGCCGAGTCGGGCGTCGAGCAGCACGAGGTCGTACCCGGCGACCTCGAGGCGGGCGCGGCCGTCCGTCGTCGTGACGTCATAGCCCCGTTCCGCCAGGGCAAGGGTGAGCATCTGGCGGATGCCGGGGTCGTCGTCGACGACCAGCAGGCGAGCGCGACCGGACACGATGCCGCGAGGATAGAGCGGCGCGGTGTGATGGGACTGCAATACACGGCGTGCGCGGGAACCGGCGGCTGATCGCCCGGGGGCGCGTACCATCCGGGCGTTTCCAGGCCACCGGTCACGACGTGCAGGCGAGGCAGGTGCCCGACACCGGATCCCCGCGCACCAACGCGGTGCTGGTCTTCGACGCGTTCGGCCGCCGGGTGGCTGTCACCCCCGGTGCCGACGAGTTGCTCGGCGCATCCGTGGGCGACCGCGCCGCACTGACACGGCGATTCCGCCAGGCCGACGGATCGCGGCTCGACCTCGATGACGATGGGCCGCGGCTGGCGACGTCCGTCGACGATCCGAGTCGGCGATTCAGCATCACGAGCCGGGCGCTCGCCGACGACGGTGGCAGCATCGTCGTCGTCCGTGAGGTCGGCGACGACGATCCGGGGATGCTCCAGGGTCTCCTCGGCAGCGTTCTCGCTCACGAGCTCCGAACGCCGCTGACGACGATCTTCGGCGGCGCGCAGCTCGTGTCGGATCCATCGGTCTCCGAGGCGACGCGGCGGGAAGCGGCGAAGTCCGTCGCCCGCGAGGCGCAGCGGCTCCACCGGGTGGTCGAGGACCTCCTCGCGCTCGTCCGGCTCAACCCGTCGGACCCGGCCGCGCTCGAGCCGCTCCTCCTGCAACGAGTCGTTCCGCCGGTCATCGAGTCGTTCCGCCGGTTCGACCCCGATCCGGCCATCGTGCTCACCCTGCCCCGGTCGCTCCCGCCGGTGCTGGCGAGCGAATCCGAGCTGGGTCGGCTCATCGAAGGCCTGCTCTCCGATGCCGCCGCCTACACGCTGCCGGGGCAGGTGATCCGGATCCGCGCCCGGCGTGCCGGCGGTACGGTCGAGATCCGGGTCTCGGACGACGGGCCCGGGCGCGACCCGACCGAGGCGGCACACGCTTTCGACCTCTTCGCTCGCTCGCCGCGCTCGAGCGCCGACCCGGCCGGCGCGAACCTCGGGCTCGTGGTCGCCCGACGTCTCGTCGAGCGCATGGGCGGCCGGATCTGGGCCCGTCCCGCGCCGCGCGGCGGGGACATTGCGTTCGCCATCCCGATCGCCAACAACAACGGCCTGTAACGGCCGTGCAAGACCCGCCCCGACGGGCCGGGCCGTTGCCAATGCGCGCCGGCGGCGACGATGATCCTCCCGTCCGGCCGGTCAGCGGTGGACTCGCGAGGCCCTCATCGGTTCACGCGCGACCGGTCATGAAGAGTCGGAGCAACGAGCCGAGCACGATGAGCCCCGCGATGAGCGCAAATCGGCCCATCCGGCGCGTGTCGTTGCGCCCGGCATATCGCGCGGTCGCGGGCACGGCGACGGCGACCGCCGCGTACAGGACATGGAGCGGGTCGTGGACGACCGAGCCGGTGACCGGGAGGACGAGGCCGGCGACCGCCGCGAGGGCGGTGGTCCCGAGCTGGACGAGCAGCGCGCCATCGAGCTCGCGGTACGACGCCGTGCGACCGGTCGCGGTCAGCGCCGCCGCGGCCACGTACCCGAGCGCGGCAAGGACGGACGCCCACGCGAGGACGAGGTGGAGGCCGCCCATGGCGCGCACCCTAACGCATCGCGGCCGCTGCCCCGTACCCCTCGCGCGATGAGGACGACGCGTCGGGCCGCCGGCGGGTTGCTGGCCGCGGCCGTGCTCGCGGCAAGCCTGTCGTTCATGGCCGCCGCGGCGAACCCGCTCGCCGGCGTCGGCCCGGAGCTCGTCGGCCAGGTCCGTGACGACGCCGCGACGCTCTACCTCCAGAACTGCGCGAGCTGCCACGGCCGGCAGGGGGAGGGGACAGCAGCCGGCCCCTCGCTCATCGGCGTCGGGGAGGCGTCGGTCGACTTCTACCTGCGAACGGGGCGAATGCCGCTCGGCGCGCCGAACCAGCAGCCGTCGCGGGGGCGGCCGGTCTTCGACGACGAGCAGATCCGTGCGCTCGTCGAGTACGTCGGGGCGTGGGGCGACGGACCGGCGATCCCGCGAGTCGGGCAGTCGACCGACATCGGCCGCGGCTGGAAGCTGTACTCGGCGAACTGCGCGGCGTGCCACGCGGCAACCGGCGCCGGCAACGCGGTCGGTGGCGGCTTCGTCGCGGTCGGTCTCGGCCAGGCCAGCGAGCTCGACATCGCCGAGGCGATGATCGTCGGGCCCGGCGTGATGCCGCGCTTCACGTTCGAGGACGGCGACCGGGACGCGATCATCGCCTACGTCCGATACCTGCGATCGCAGCCCGCGCCCGGTGGCGCACCCATCGGCGGCTTCGGCCCGGTCGCCGAGGGATTCGTCGCCGTCGTCATCGGCCTGACCGGGCTCGTGGCTATCGCCCGCTTTGTCGGCCGCCGATCGCACGAGGGCGAGCCGGACCTTCCGCTTCCGGGCGGTGCCGCGACGACCGGAGACGACGAGTGAAAGCGCCCCGCGCCGTCGCCCGCAGGGAGCGGCGGCTCGAGCTGCTCGTCCTGCTCCTGTTCGGCGGGTCGATGGCGGCCGGCGTCGCGTTGCTCGCCCTGTACATCCTCGGCGGCCAGCCGCAGCTCGAAGGCCTGCTGCTGATGGCCTGCCTCGGCGGGATCGGGGCGGGGATCGTCATCTGGGCGCAGCGGCTCATGGACGCCCCGATCCGGATTGAGGAGCGGCATCCCGTCGGCGGATCGACCGAGGTGATCGAGGACCTCGGCGACGCCCTGACGGAGGAGGCCGGCTTCAGCCGGCGGAAGCTGCTCATCGGAGCGCTCCTGGGGACGGCCGCCGGGCTGGCGGCGGCGCTCGCGGTGCCGGTCTTCTCGCTCGGGCCCGCGCCGGGCCGGGCATTGTTCGAGACGACGTGGCGCGCGGGGCGACGCCTGGCGCTCGCCGGCGGCGAACCGGTGCGGCCGGACCAGCTCCCGGTCGGTGGCGTGCTGACGGTCTTCCCCGACGGCGACGATTCCGATCCGAACGCCGCGACGCTCCTCATCCGCGTGGAGCCCGACCTCCTTCGACTCCCTGGTGAGCGGGCGTCGTGGGCACCGGACGGATTCGTGGCGTACTCGAAGGTTTGCACGCACGCCGGCTGTCCTGTGGGGCTCTACCGGGCCGCGCAGCACACGCTCATCTGCCCGTGCCACCAGTCGGAGTTCGCCGTCCTCGACGGAGCGGAGCCCGTGTCGGGTCCGGCGGCGCGGGCGCTGCCGCAGCTGCCCATCCGGCGCGAGGCGGACGGCACGTTCGTCGCCCTCGGCGACTACCCCGAGCCCGTCGGCCCCGGCTTCTGGGACATGCGCCTGTGACCGGCGGCGGCGAGCGGCTGACCTTGCTCGAGCGGATGGCCGTGTGGGTCGACGCGCGGACCGGGGTCGCCGGCCTCGTCCGGCGGACGCTCCGAAAGGTCTTCCCCGATCACTGGTCGTTCCTGCTCGGTGAGGTCGCGCTCTTCTGCTTCGTCATTCTCGTTGCCACGGGGACGTTCCTGACGTTCTTCTACGTGCCCAGCGCCACCGGCGTCACCTACGACGGGCCCTACGCGCCACTGCAGGGATCCGAGGTGTCGGCCGCGTTCGACTCGGTCATGCAGCTGAGCTTCGAGGTCCGGGCCGGCCTGCTGATGCGGCAGATCCACCACTGGACCGCCCTCGTCTTCATCGCCGTCGTCGTGCTCCATCTCTGTCGAGTCTTCTTCACCGGCGCGTTCCGGCGGCCACGCGAGCTCAACTGGCTCGTCGGGTTCGTCCTGCTCGTGCTCGCCCTCGGGGAGGGCTTCACCGGGTACTCGCTTCCGGACGACCTCCTGTCGGGAACGGGCGCGCGGATCGCGTATTCCGCGGCGCTCTCGATCCCGTTCATCGGCCCGTGGGTCGCGTCGCTCGTCTTCGGCGGCGAGTTTCCGACCCTGGCGATGATCCCGCGCTTCTTCGTCGTCCACGTGATGCTCCTGCCGGGCCTGTTCGTCGCGCTCATCGCGCTGCACCTGCTCCTGCTCGTCCTGCACAAGCACACCCAGTGGCCGGGCGGCCCCGCGCGCGAGACGAACGTCGTCGGCCGCTACTTCTGGCCGACGCAGGCGTTCCTCTCGACCGGCCTGTTCTTCCTGACCGCGGCCTGGGTGTCGCTGCTCGGCGGACTGTTCCAGGTGAACCCGATCTGGGCGTACGGCCCGTTCGACGCCGCGGTCGTGAGCTCGCCCGCCCAACCGGACTGGTACGTCGGCTGGCTCGACGGCGCGCTCCGGATCTGGCCGGCGTTCGAGCCCACGCTCTTCGGCCTGACGCTGCCCGCCGCGTTCCTGCCGGGGATCGTCGTGCCCGGGATCCTCTTCACGATCGTTGCCCTGTGGCCGTTCATCGAGGCGCGAGCCACGCGCGACGATCGCGAGCACCACCTGCTCGACCGGATCTGGGAGCACCCACTGCGGACGGCCGCCGGCGTGACGATCCTGACGCTCTTCGGCGTCCTGACACTCGCGGGCGGCAACGACGTGCTGGCGTTCTACTTCTCGACGGAGATCGAGACGCTGACGAACGTCTTCCGCGTCCTCACGCTGACCCTGCCGATCGCCGCCGGCGTCGCGGCGTACCGCCTCTGCCAGGCGCGCCGCGACCGCGCTCTCGACGTCCACGCGGCGCCGCGCCGCCGCGGCGGGATCGCTCTCCGACGGACGGCCGGCGGCGGTTTCGAAGAGATCGACCGATGACGCGCCGCACGACAGGGATCCGAGGCGCAGCCGGCATGGCGGTAGCCGCGGCAGCTGTCGGTGGTTGCCTGCCGGCACCGGCGACCTCCGAGGGCCGCGACATCGCCGGGCTCTACGCGGCGTTCCTCGCGGTCGCCGCCGTCGTCGCCGTCGTCGTGCTGGGCCTGGCCACGTGGTCGCTCCTGCGCGATCGCGAGGGCCGGCGGACCGACCTTCCCCGGCAGACGCGCGGTCACACCGGGCTCGAGCTGGTCTGGACGGCCGTGCCGGCGGTGACGATCGGCATCCTGTTCCTGCTGACGCTGGCGGTGCTCGCCCGCGTCGACGACGTCAGCCCGGCCGACGATGCGAACGCTCCCCGGACCGAGGTGGACGTGACGGCGTTCCGCTGGGGCTGGACCTTCACGTATCCGGGCACGGACGTGACCGTCAGCGGCTCGGGGCTGCCCGGCCCGGAGGTCGTCGTCCCGGTCGGCGAGCCGATCGTCTTCCGGCTCCACGCCGCCGACGTCGTGCACTCGTTCTACGTCCCGCTGTTCCTCTTCAAGCGCGACGTCGTCCCGGGCCGCGAGAACGTCTTCGAGGTGACGGTCGAGGAAGCGGGCTCGTACGGCGGCCAGTGTGCCGAGTTCTGCGGCCTGTACCACTCGCGGATGCCGTTCACCGTCCGGGCCGTGGATCGGACGGCGTTCGATGCGTGGCTCGCGTCCCAACCGCGGAGCGGCGCCTCTGCCTCACCGGGAGCATCGCAGTGAGCGCCGGCGCGATCGCGGTGCGGCCGGCCGCTCGCTTCTCACCGGCGGAGTGGGTGTCGACCACCGACCACAAGCGGATCGGAATCCTCTACCTCGTTTCGGCGTTCGCGTTCTTCCTGCTCGGTGGGCTGATCGCGCTGGCGATGCGAGCCGAGCTCGCCGCGCCGGGGCTGCAGCTGACCGACGAGCAGGGCTACAACCAGATGTTCACGATGCACGGGACGATCATGATGCTGCTGTTCGCGACGCCGACGAGCGCGGCGCTCGCGAACTATCTCGTGCCGCTCCAGGTCGGGACGGCGGACATGGTCTTCCCGCGCCTGAACGCGCTGTCATTCTGGCTGTTCCTCTTCGGTGGACTGATCGTCCTGTCCGGCTACGTCGCCGCCGGCGGGCCGCCGGACATCGGCTGGACCGGTTACCCGCCGAATTCCGAGCTGCCGTACTCGGCCACGACCGGCACGGATCTGTGGATCGTGGGTCTCGCGCTGACCGGCGTCGCGAGCATCCTCGGCGGGATCAACTTCACCGCCACGATCTACACGCGGCGCGCACCCGGCATGTCGATGCTGCGGGTGCCGGTTTTCACCTGGACGGTTCTCGTCACGTCGATTCTCATCCTCTTCTCGTTCCCGGCATTGACCGCGGCGCTGGCGATGCTCCTGCTCGACCGCCGCTTCGGGGCGACGTTCTTCCTGCCGGCCGCCGGTGGTGACGCGATTCTCTGGCAGCACCTCTTCTGGTTCTTCGGGCACCCAGAGGTCTACATCGTCATCCTGCCGTTCTTCGGCATCCTCTCCGAGGTCATCCCGGTCTTCTCGCGCAAGCCGTTGTTCGGCTATCGCGCCTTCGTGTTCGCGACCATCGTCATCGGCGTGTACTCGTTCACCGTCTGGGCCCACCACATGTTCACGACGGGCGCGGTGGCGAACCCGTTCTTCAGCATCACGACGTTCATCATCGCGGTGCCGACCGGCATCAAGTTCTTCAACTGGATCGCGACGATGTGGCGCGGCCGGATCCGGCTCGCAACGCCGATGCTGTGGTGCCTCGGCTTCATCTACATCTTCCTGTTCGGCGGGATCACCGGGATCGTCCTCGGCTCGCCGCCGCTCGATTACCACCTCCACGACACGTACTTCGTCGTCGCCCACATGCACAACGTGCTCGTCGGCGGCACGGTGTTCGCGCTGTTCGCCGGCCTGTACTTCTGGTTCCCCAAGATGACCGGCCGGCGGCTGTCCGAGCCACTGGGGCGAATCCACTGGGCCGCGTGGGTGGTCGGGTTCCCCCTGACCTTCCTGCCGCAGTACCAGCTCGGCGCGATCGGGATGCCCCGCCGCTATGCCGACTACTCCGCCGATGCGGGATGGACGCTGCTCAACCAGCTCTCCACCGCCGGCAGCCTGCTGCTCGGCGTCGGCGTCCTCGTGTTCCTCGTGGCGGTCGGCCTCGCCCTCCGCCGACCGCCGGATCAGCCGGACGATCCGTGGGGCGGGAACTCGCTCGAGTGGTGGGCAGCCTCGCCGCCGGAGCACCACAACTTCAGGACGATCCCGCCGATCCGGTCGGAGCGCCCGGTCTTCGACGCGCGGGAACGCCTCCCCGGAGAAGGCCGCGCGTGAGCCTCATCCGACGCGTGCTCGCCCTCGACGACCCGCAGGAGACGCGGTTCTGGTGGTTCCTGTCGGCGTTTGCCTTCGGGATCGGCCTCCTCTACTGGTTCGTGAGCCGCGAGCCGGCGGGGAGCGTCCTGCTGCTCGCGTTCGGGCTGGCCACCGGCGTCATGGCGATCGTCCTGTCGCTGCAGCCCGTGAGTCGCGTCGTCCGCGAGCGCGCGCGGGGCGACCGGCCGGGTGTCCGGAGCGCGACGCGCGACGCGAGCGGCGGCGGCACCGCCGACGTCGAGCGGCCGTTCCTCGACGAGGAGGGCCGGTTCCCCGCACCCACGACGGCGCCGCTGGCTGTCGGGGCAGGCGTGGCCCTGATGGCCCTCGCCACGATCTTCGGCCCCGCGCCGGCGATCGTCGGCGTCCTCCCGTTCGCGTGGGGCGTGTCGACCTGGCTGTCATCGGCCCGCGCCGAGCTCGACGTCGTCGAGGACATCGAGCGAATCGAGGCTGCCCGCGTCGCCCGCAGCCGCGGGCGCCGCTAGGGCCCTGCAAGCGCGCCGACCCGACGGCGGACCCGGCGCGAGGCCCGGGTGGCGGGCTCGGTTCGAGTCCCGCCGTGGAAGCGGTTGCGGCGGGGCTCGCCACCCTCTTTGCCAGGGCGCCCAGTGGCGCGGCGACACGAAGCTGCAAGGCGCCGATCGCGCAACGCGCGGATGCGCCCCACGGTCCTGGGCCTACTTTCGCGAGCAACCGTTACCATTCCGCACCTGGGGTAGGCACCGGCCATGGACGCGCGCTCGAAGGGTAGTGGCAGGCCCGGTGGCCAGCGGCCCCAGCCGGCGGAGGACCTGGCCGCCGACCTCGTGCGGTTCAGCGCCGCGATGGTGACGCTCCTCGCGGCGGTGGCGCTGGGACTGTTCATCTGATCCGTCGCCGGAGGAGAGGGAGTTGGAGAATCGGCCTCTCGTCCTCGTCGCGGACGACCAGCCGGAGATCACGAAGCTCGTCACGCTCTCGCTCGAGAACGAGGGGTTTCGCGTCATCTCCGCGCCTGACGGGCCAACGGCCCTCGAACTCCTGAGCGACGCCAACCCCGACGTGCTCGTCCTCGACGTCATGATGCCGGGCATGTCCGGGATGGACGTCCTGCGCGAGGTGCGCGCGAATCACCCGGTTCCGGTGATCCTCCTGACCGCGCGCGGCTCGACCGCGAACGTCTCGCGCGGGCTGAACGACGGTGCCGACGACTACGTCACGAAGCCGTTCCACGCGGCCGAGCTGGCCGCCCGGATCCGGGCCGTCATGCGACGCGCCCGGAGGGGAATGGCGGCCGGCACGCGCACCGTCGCGTCGGCGACCGTCGACCTCGACGAGCGGAAGGTCCGGGTCGACGGGCGACCGGTGCGGATGAGCCGAAGCGAGTGGCTGCTGCTCGAGCTCCTCCTGACGAACGAGGGCCGGATCCTCCTCCATCACGAGATCCTGACCCACGTCTGGGGTCCCGAGTACCGCGACGAGATCGCCTACCTGCGGCTGTGGATCGGACAGCTGCGGCGGAAGCTCGGCATCCCGCCCTGGGAGGAGGGTCCGATCCGGACGATCCAGGGGCTCGGCTACGCGTTCGACCCCGAAGGTGCGCTGCCCCGGATGCAGTCCCGCCGGCCACGCCAGGCCGCGCGCGGGGCGGAGACGGTCCTGGCCGAGTGAGCGACGGCGTCGCGACGCCTGCTCCGGCCGCGACGACGAGACCCACCGAAAACGAGACGAACGGCCCGGGGAGAGGGGACCCGAGCCGTTCGTCGTCGCGAGGGAACGCCCCGTCACCAGCGTTCCCCGGAGGAGGGGAGGAGAGCTTGTTTCGTGGCCCGCCGGGGCCGCGACGTGACCGAAGACTACGAGTCCGCTCGTCGCCGGGATGCTCGGGGCGCGGGTTGGCGGCCTTGCATTCTCATGCCGCGCGGAGGCCGCGGCCGAGGACGTCGCGATCGGAACCGGGGCTGGCGCGGCGAGCCGCCGCGCCCCGCGCGTTCGGCTAGGGCCGCTCGATCCGCACGTCGTCGACGCCGGCCTCGACGAGACTGTCGGGCCCGCCGTCCGTGGCCTGGAAGACGATCCGGACCGTCTGGCCGGCCCAGGGCGTCATCGACACGCGGGCGGTCGCCCACGCCGCCGCGTCGACCGCCGCGTCGCCGAGCTCCTCGAGCACGAGGGTCCGCGTCCCGCTGCCGTCCTCGACGTACGCGCGGAACGAGTCGGCGCTCGACGCCATCTGGTGGGCGAGGTAGTACCGGAACGTCAGGTCGCCGACGGCGGCCGGCAGCGCCACCGGCGCGGAGCGGATCGTCGTCGTTCCGCCGTCGACGTCGCTGAGACTCGCGCCGCCGTTGACCTTCGCCCCGGTCACGAGGTCGGCACGACCCGACGTCGTCGTTCCCATCTGGGTCATCTTGTAGCTGCGCGAGATCGCATCGGGGTCCGATCGCTCCCACACGCCCGAGGTGGCGGTGTCGGTGCCGTCGGGGTCACGCGCCCAGCCGCGGCCGATCTCGAAGTCCTCGAGGAGCGCGCCGCAGTGGGTCTTCGTCTTGTTGATCCAGCGGTACGGGCAGGCCCCGACGTCGATCGTGAAGAGGAGGGCCTTCCGGTTGCGCGCGGTCTCGCGAGCGATGACCTCGTCGGGCGAATAGTGGTCGGCCCAGACGGTCGCTTGCTCGGTCGGGTAGAGCTCCCACGTGAACGAGAAGATCCGGTGGACGCCGTACATCCAGTCGATCTGGTCGCCGTCGGTGATGTACAGGTCGCTCGACTGCTCCGCCTTGTAGCCGTTGCGGCCGGCCATCCCCTTGCCGAAGGCGACGAACGCGGCGTAGTCGTCCGCGGTCATGTCGGCCGGAAGGTTCGTCTTCGTGTAGCCGTACGGCCACAGGACGAGCTCGCCGTTGGTGTGGAGCGTCACGTGGGCCGTGATCTGCTGCCGGCCGTCGACGACGCGGCTGTTGACGAAGTCCCGCATCGCCCGGGTCTCGGGCGCCGAGAAGGCGGAGGGACCGCGGTACGTGATGGCCGAGGCGACCTTCGACGAGCCGCCGCAGCAGCCCCAGCGATAGCCGTAGTTCCGGTTGAGGTCGGTCCCGATATACGTCGAGCCCGGGGTGGGCTGGCGGTTCTTGCGCCAGGCGCGGTATGGCGCGTGGGCCCCGGTCGTCGCCGTCAGGTCGTACTCGAAGCCGTCCGGGTTGACGGCGAAGACGATGAAGATCTCGCGACTGTCGACGAGCGCCTTCACCGTCGCATCGGTGTCGTAGTCGTTGGCGAGGACTCGCAGCAGGTAGAGCGCCTGTTCGACCGTCAGGTGCTCGCGCGCATGGTGCAGGGCGTCGAAGAGGATCTCCGGTTCGGGCTCGTCGACGCCGACGTTGTCGCTGATCTTCGCCGCCCAGATGTCCCGGCCCTGGTAGCTCTTGCCGATCGAGAACATGTCGACCCGGTCGGGATGGGCGGCCTCGGTCGCCTGGATCTCGGCCACCATCTCGGGGAAGTTGTGGAAGCGCGAATCGCGCGCCGGGAAGTCCGGCGAGGCGGCCGCGACGGGGGCGGCCGAGCCGAGGAGGAGGGCGCCCAGCCCGAGGGCCATGGCGGCACGAAGACGGGGCAGGCGGACGGGGATCTGCATGGTCCACAGGGTCATGGACGAGGGCGGCCCGGTGCAACCCGCCGATGGGGACGTGAGGCGCGGTACGAAGGGGCCACGCTCCGGGCCGCCGATCGGGCCGGTCGGAGGCGTCGTCCCGGGCCCGGGTGATGGGTCGATACCCCCTCCGTTCCGCTCCACGGACCCCTTCGGGTGGTGCGTGGAGGCGCCCACCTGAACGGGCGCACCCCAATGGTCCATACGGGGGATGCTCATTCCGGCCGCATCGGGGATACTCCCGGCAAGGTCCGCACAGAAGGCTCGACAACCGCAAACGACGCCCCGGCAGGCACCCCGGGGCCCGCTCGTACGGGTCCCTGGCTCGGTCGCTCTCCGGCCGCACGTTCAAGGTCTGCTCGTGGACCCGGTCCGAACACCGGACGCAAGGCCCCCCACATTCGCCTGCCGCTGGCCCATCCCTGCGTCGCCGTGCCTCGCACGACGTCCGGCAGTCAGGAGGCACGAACGAACGATGGAACAACATCGAGTCCGATCCCGCCGCATCGCCGTGGCCGTCGGCGCCGCCGCGCTGACCGTCGCCCTGGCTGCGCCGGTCGCCCTCGCGGGTGACCCGCAGACGGCCGTCGCCAGGCCGGCGTCCGACGCCGCCCAGGCCGAGACGGCCGCGGTGAGCTACCCCTACGCGCCGTGGCTCACCGACGAGGCCTTCTATCTCAAGATGTTCAACTGCACCCGGACCGGTGGCTGGGTCCAGAGCAACGGCAGCTGCTCTGGCTACGGCAGCGGCAAGTACAGCGCCTACGTCCGGCCGCTGACCCGCAGCCCCGGCATCTCCGACCGCGCGACCCGGCCGTACGCGAAGCTGCTCGCGATCAAGTCCCTGTGCGGCCACTACTACGACGGCGACACCCGCTCGAGGCTCCTGGGCGCCGGCTTCAGCGGCAGCGCCTGGGGCGAGAACCTCGCCTGCCGCACCGGCATGTCGACTCGCGGCACGGTCATCTGGGCCCACCGCGTCTTCCAGTCCGAGAAGTCCTCGAACGGCGCGCACTGGAAGAACATCAAGAACACGCGCTACACGTACATTGGCATCGGCGTGTGGAAGTACGGCGACCGGGTTCGCCTCGTCACGGACTTCTACCGGCCCTAGCTCGCACCTGACGTGGCGGCCCGTCTCGACCGGGCCGCACCGCCGCCCCCAGGACGCCCGGCTCAACGAGCCGGGCGTCGGCGCGTCCGGCGGGTAGTACGAAGGTCCTGTTGCGACCCTCGCCGTTCGTTACGATGCTCGCATTCGTGGACGCCCGGCCGAACGGACCCTTCGACCGCCTGCTGCCGGTATCGGAGGACTACGCCACCCTTCCCGTCCGCGCGGCGTTCACCTGGGAGTCGTGTGCGGACCGAGAGCTCGAAGGCGAGTGGTATCTCGTGGCGTTCCGCTCGGTGCAGAAGCCGAGCGCCGACCAGGAGCTCCTCAACCGGATGGACGAGGCGGCGCACGCGGAGGTCACCGCCGCGCCCGGCTTCGTCCACTACTTCAAGGGCCCGCTGACCGCTCGCCGCGAGTGCCTCTCGTTCTGCCTCTGGGACGGCCGCAGCGAGGCGAGGCGCGCGGCCGGAGGCCCGGCCCACGTCGCGGCGATCGGGATCATCGGCGAGACGTACGAGCGCTACACCCTCGAGTTCCTGCGGGTCACGAAGGGCCCTGGCGAGGCGGCCTTCAGGTTCGAGCCGTGGGATCGCCCGGTCCACGGCCAGGCCGGTCGGATGACCTGGGCCGGCAAGCCCGCGGCGCTGCCGAGGCCGTCGGGCGCCTGACCGCGGGCCGTCGAGAACCGGCTAGGCCAGCCGGCGCGGCGTGAGCACGAGCGTCCGCTCGTGGCGCCGCCGACCCGCGCGGAGCTCGAGCTCGAAGACCGCCGCGATCGTCCCGATCGCCAATTCCGCCTCCGCCGACCGCGGCGAGGTCGCGATCGCGTCGATGAGCGCGGCTGTCAGCCGGTCGTCGTCAGCGAGATCCGTCGCCACGGTCACGACGAGGATCGCGTCGTCCTCGTAGACGACCTCGGCGAAGTCGACCGCCTCGGGGGGCAAGGGCGCCGGAGGCCCGTTCCAGCGTCCGATCGGAAGGTGCATGGGCGCCGAATCGTCGGCCCGGGAGGGTGGCAGCAAAGTAACAGTGAAGGCCGTCGAGCGACGATGGGCTCACGATGGGGCACGATTGAGCCCGTCACCGCTCGGGAGGTTGTCGCCATGGCCGTCGCCGCGCCACCGTTCGCCGGGTTCTCACCCGACGCGGTCCAGTTCCTCGCGGACCTGTCCGCCAACAACGATCGGGCATGGTTCCAGCCGCGAAAGGCGGACTATGAGCGGCTTCTCAAGGCGCCGCTCGAGGCCTTCGTCGCCGCCGTCGGCGAGCGCCTCGCGGCCCGCGGCGTGCCGATCCAGGCGGATCCGGCCCGCTCGCCCTTCCGCATCTACCGCGACGTGCGCTTCTCGAAGGACAAGTCGCCGTACAAGACGAACATCGGCGCCGGCTTCCCGTGGATCGAGAATCGCCCGGCGCCGGCGCGCGGCCGGAGCCTCGACGGCGAGAGCCGGCGGTCCGCCGGCGGCTATTTCCACTTCCAGCCCGGCGAGATGTACGTCGGGGGCGGCCTGTACCACGTCGAGAAGCCGGTCATCGACGGGTGGCGGCGAGCAGTGGTCGACCGGAACGGCGAGGTCCACGCGGCCATCGACGATCCGGCGTTCGTCGCGTTCTTCGGCGGTGTCCACGGCCACGAGAACCTCCGGCGGGTGCCGCCGGGCTACCCGCCCGATCACCCGGACGCCGACATGCTGCGGTTCCGCGACGTCGTCTTCGGACGGCGGCTCTCGGATCGGGAGGCCCTGTCGCCCGACCTCCCGGACCTCGTCGCCGACGGCTTCACCGCGGCCGTCCCGGTATTCCGGCTGCTCGCGTCCCTCGGCTAGCGCAGGCGCGGCTCGCCAGCAGCACAAGGCCACGGGCACGAATCGTTTACGTGCCGCTCACGGCTCGATAATCCTCGTCGCGCAGACTCCCGCCATGACGACCGATCTGGCGCTGGGGGACCAGAGCGGTCGTCATCCCCTTCAGTCCGCCGAGCCCGACCTCGCGTACGGTGAGCCCGACCTTGCGATGTGGGCGCGAGCGCTGAGGCTGGCGGGCCCACGGTTGACCGAGGCGTGGTCGGGGCGGCGCCGCCGCGAGTTCAGTCTCGTTCGAGCGCACCTTGCGCCGATCCGCAGCCGCCCGGCGCTGGCCGCCTCGTTCGGCCGGGAGAGCTTCCATCGGGCGAGCTCGGAGGTCGCCCAACCCGACATCACGCTGCTGACCAGCCCGGTGCTCGCCGCATACGCGATGCGCTGGCTCGAGCTGCCGGACGGTTGATGTCCGGTCGGCTCCGCGGGTCGGCCACGCGAGCCGGTGCGCGGGCCGCGAGAGCCCGCGCGCTGATGCGGCGACGGCGGGCTACATCCGGCCGGCGGCCGCCCGGGCAAGCTCCTCGAGCCTGGCCTGCATCTCCGACTGGGAGACGCCGGCGTCGGGGGTGAACCCCAGGGAGGCAAGCTTGCCGTTCTGGAGGACGACGAGCGGGCCCGCGGGGCTGACGAGGATCGCCCCCTGCCCGATGCCGGAGATGACGACCGCGCCCTGCTGGATCTTCGCCGCCTCGAACGTCTGCGTCGCCGTGTCATTCGAGACGACCGAGAGGGCGTACGGCATCTTGCCGTCCGCCGCCGTGTAGATGCAGCCTCCGCCGACGCCGGGGGCATCCGTGCCGCTCGCCGTCACCTGCATGCCGCCGATGGCCGCCGCGACCTCCTCCGGCGTGTTGAGGCACCACTGGTTCGCGCCACCGAGGCCAACCCCGGTATCGGCGCTCCCGGCAGGCGCACTGCTCTCGGGCGTGGCGCCGCCCGTTTCGCCGGCCACCGACCCGGCCGGGGAGCTCGAGCTCGTCGATCCCGCGCCGCACGCGGCGAGCACGAGGCCGAGGCCGAGCACCGTGACGATGGCAAGGGGACGTCGGGGTTGGGGCATGAGGGTTCTCCTGGAGTCGTGGCGGTGGACCGCCAAACCGTGCCGGGACGGATATCCCAACGAGGTGACGCCGGTCCGGGCGGAACGCGGCGGCGGCATTACAGCTTCGGGCGGGGGCTAGGTGCCCCGGGCGAGCTCCTGCTCGAGCGGGGTGCGAAAGCGGGGGATGACGCGAACCGGTCCCACGAAGGCCTCGACCCTGGCCGCCTCTCGCTCGATCGCCGAACGGGCTTCCGATCCCACGTCCTCGAGGAGGCGCCAGACGACCTTGCCGCCCGGGCCCTGACCCCAGCCGCCGGCGACGCGGCCGTCGGCCCAGACCGTGGGGCCGGCATTGCCGCTGCGGTCGAACAGCGCCGAGCGATGCGCGCCGAGGTACCACTCGCGGCCCGTCCAGCCCATGATCGTCGCGTCGAGCGGGGGAAGCAGACCGACCCACGGCGCGACCGTGGGCGTCCGCGCCTCGTCGCCTTCGAGGACGAGCCCGGCGACGCCGTCGAGGTCGACCTCCGTCGTCGCGAGTCGGGCGAGTGCCTTGCGGACCTCGCCGAGCGTCCAGCCCGTCCACCAGCGCAGGTCCGCCACGGTGCCCGGGCCGAACGTCGCGAGCCAGCTCCGGACGAGCTCGACCCGGGCCTCGTCGACCGCCAGCGGCGCGATACCGCCGGGAAGCCAGCGATCGGCCGGCGTCCAGCGGTACTGGCTGCTGATCCACGAGCCGCGGGGCCGGGCGCGCAGGATTCGACCCTCCATCGAGAGGAGGAACAGCACTCTCGTGGAGACGCCCAGCGTGCCCTGCCAGGTCTTGCCCGCACCGAACGGGATCTGCGTGGCAAGCTCCGGGACGTCCTTCGTCAGCTCGGTCGCGACGGCTTCGCCGCGGGCCTCGAGCGCGGCCATCGTCTTCGCCTCGACGTCCCGGAGCCACCGTCCCGGATTCGACCCGCCGATGCCGGCGCCGGCGAGGAGGCTCGTCGTCCGCTTCCGCTCGGTGACCGCGATCGCGTCGGTGCACGCGGCCTGGATGACCGGCGCGAAGTCCGGGGGAACGACGAACATCGTCCGCCGCATGCCGAGGATCCGGACGAGGGATCGCTCGTCGTAGAGCGCCTCCTCCATCGTCGCGACGTCGAGCCGGGGGACGCGGGCGAGGGCCTCGAGATAGACCGAGGCCGGGTCGGTCGCATGGAGGGCGACCATCCCGCGCGCCGCCTCGACGACGCTCGTCGCGCGTGAGCCGGTCGCGAGGTGGTGCCGCGTGCCGATCCGCCGTCGCCGCTCGGCGGTGTCGAGCTTCAGCAATCGACGCTCAGCAGAAGAAGCCGCTTCCGGTCGTCATCGACGTGGCGCCATCGGCGACGCCCACGGCCGTGACGGCGCGCTCACCGAGCTCACCAAGGATGCCGCGCATCGCGGCCTTCGCCATCTCGAAGGCCGCGGCCTGCGCCAGCGAGCAGCCGAGGTCGGAGAGGTCGGCGATGTCGTCCTGCGGCGCCTCCATCGTGGCGAGCATGAGCGTGGCCGCCTTGAGCTTCTTGAGCTTCGTCGTCTCGAGCTGGAGCCAGACGCCGCCGACGAACGAGAAGCCGCCGCCGATGCCCAGGAGCGACGCGATGTCCCCGACGAGCGAGGCCCCGCTCAGCAGGCGCTCGGCGGAATCGAACGTGTCCTCGATCTCCTCGACCTCGGAGCCGCCGCCCGATCCGTCGCCGAGGATCCCGAACAGCGTCCCGTTCGCCGGCTCGAACAGCCACGCGGCGGGCGGCGTGGCATCGACGGGGACGAGCCCGCGTGGCCGCATCGAGCGCCACGGCTCGTACGCGACGGTGATCGCGGCGACGGCGGCCGGGTCGGCGCCCTCGAGGGCGCTGGCCAGGCTGTTGCCGATCGCAACGAGCGACTCGCCCTCGAGCGCCGAGTGCGTGCTCGTCGGGAACGCGAGCGCCTCGGCGAGCGCCAGGCGCGCGGTTCGCCGTGCCGTCGTCGCGAAGGCGGACGCCTCGTCCGGATCCGTCGACATGAAGCCGCTGAGGGGCAGGATGTCGACGGCTCGCACCCGGCGCGCGCGTCCGTTCCCGATCGGCTCGTGCACCTCGCGGTAGAGCGTCGTCCGGAGTCCCGCCTCGTACGTCAGGACGTCGCCGTCCTGCGGCAGCCGAACCGTCACCGCATGAAGCAAGCCCGGCTCGATGGGCGGCGTCGCCGCCAGCGCCGCGAGTCTCGCGGCGCGAGTGTCCGCCTCGAGCAGCGGCCGCAGCGCGAGGATCGAGCTGAAGACGTCGTCGAGGACGATCGACGGTGACGGAGCCGCCGCCTCGAAGCCGACGACGTAACTGCCGAACAGCGCGCGCCGGACGGACTCCGCCTCGGCCGGGTTGATCACCCGCGCGTCATCCTCCGTGTCGACGCCGGCGAGCACGCGACGTGCTACCCATCGCCCGACGCGTACCGTCAGGTACAGGCCCGACAGCGCCGGCGCGGTCGCGCGGTCCTCCTCGGGCGGCACGTCGTACGTCGTCCGGCCGCCGATCGACGTATCGACGAGGCGCACCTCGACGCCGCGCGTCGCCGGCCCCTCGATCGGGGCGCGGTAGCGGATGCGGTACGGCGGCTCGGGAGCCCGCGCGAGCGCGTCGAGCACGGCCTGGATCGCGGCCGCCTGCTCCGAGACCGGAAACGCGCCCAGCCGCCCGGCTTCGCCGAGGAGCCGCAGGCCGTCCTGGTTCACCTCACCGACGCCGATGACGATGGCCGGCGGGCCGACGCGGACGCGCGCCGCGACATCGCGCGGCGGAGTCGTGATCGGATCGTTGCCATCGGTCGCGGCGCCGTCGGTGATGAAGACGATGACCGTGGGGCCGAGACGCGTGGCGTCGGCGAGCGATTCCCAGAGCTGGGACCCGAACCCGGATCGCCGCGTCGCCTGCTTCTGGAGCTCCGCAAGGTCCGCCGTCCAGTCACCGGCCTCGGTCGCCTCGTCGTCGTCGACCATGGCGACCCGGAGCGTCGTCCGCGCGTCGCCGGCGATGAGCCGCTCGGCCAGCTGGCGGACGACGACGGCCGCGCCCGTCTCGCGGAAGGCGTCCGGGATGCTGTCGGAGTCGTCGAGCAGCACGAGGATCCGGGGCGGGGGAGCGACGGATCGCGTCATCGTGTGGCCGACCGGGTTGCCATCCTCGAGGACGCGGAACGCGTCGGCGGCGAGACCCTCGACGATGTGTCCGTCCGTGTCGAGCGCCCTCACGGCGAGCCCGATCGACGGGAAGCCCGCGGGCCCCGCTTCGACCTCGATCGTGCGAACCCGTTCGACGAGCGTCGGGTCCTTGCCACCCGCGCCGACCGCGGCGCCGTCGATGCGGGTCGTGCCGTCGGCAGCATCGACGTCGACGAGGTCACCGCCGAGCGTGACGGCCGTGCCGACGACCGCGAGCTCTCGACCTGCGGCGACGTCGAGGTCCGGTCCGCGAATCGTCAGCACCGGCACGATGACGCCGACGTCGCGTGGCCGGATGGCGACGAACTCCTCGAGGCTCTCGACGGGTGGCACGAAGCCGATGTGGAGCCGGCGACCCGCAAGGTCCGCGGCCGTCCACGAGCCCGACACGAGCGTAAACCGCTTATCGGGTGCATCGGATCGGGCGGCCTCGACCGTGACCTCGACCTCGAGGAGTCCGTCTGCGGCACCGGCGGCGCGCGGGGTCCGGTCGCCGAGGACCGTCAGCCCGCCCGAGCCGGTCGGGTCCGCCAGTCGTGCCTGGCCGTCGCGAACGACGCGGACCATGGGCAGCGACGTTGCGTTGCGTGCCGAGAACGGCTCCTCGGCGGACGGCGGCTCCGGCAATCGCGCGAGGAGGTCATCGGCGAGCGCCTTCGACCGCTCGCCGCCCGGATCGAACGGCGCCGGGACGGCGATCTCCGCGGGGAGGCCGAGGACGGAGCGAACCGCGGCGAGCCGGTCGGGCGCGATCGCCGGCTCGTGCGCCGGGCCGGGCCGGGGCGTGAACAGGCCGGCCGTCGCGGCTCCGTCGACCTCGACCCGGACGACCTGGGCCTCGAGGCCGGCTCGCGCGCAGAGCTCGGCCAGGAGGTCGGCCTTCTCGCGCGGCGTGCCGGCGCCACCGCGGAGGGTCGCGCGCGACCCCCACCGGACGCCCTCCACGAGATCGCCCGTGTTGCGCGTGCCGGCCGGATACGTCGCGATGCCGTCGTGGACGAGCCGCAGCAGCGCGTCGAGGTCCTTTGCCGCGACGGCGCGCTCCGCCGCGGCGACCAGATGATCAGGGCTGCCGCGGACGGCATCGCGCAGCTCGGCGACCGCCTCGAAGAACCCGGCCGGTGGCGCGGACGGCGAGGGATTCGAGGACGCGAGGGGCGTCGGCGACGGCGAGGGCGTCGAGCCGCAGCCGGCGAGTGCCGTCGCGAGCGTCGCGGCGCCGCTGCCGGCGAGGAACTGGCGTCGCGACAGCAGCGTCCCCAACCGGCCCTCCTCCCCGCGAGCATTCGCACCCGGCGCGGGTAGTATGCCGACCGGCCCCGCTCGGAGTGCTGCCAATGCCCCTGCCCGACCTCTACGGCGAGCTCGCGCCGTGGTTCCACCTGCTCACCTCGCCGGAGCAGGAGGACTACGCGGACGAGGCCGCGCTCGTCATGGAGCTCCTGCGCAGGCACGTCGACGGGCCGCTGGAGACGATGCTCGAGCTCGGCTCCGGCGGCGGGAACATGGCCAGCCATCTCAAGCGCGACCTGCGCCTCACGCTCACCGATCTCTCGCCCTCGATGCTCGCCCAGAGCAGGCGCTTGAACCCGGACGCCGAGCACATCGAGGGCGACATGCGTACCGTCCGCCTCGGCCGGACGTTCGACGCGGTGCTCGCCCACGATGCGATCACCTACCTCACGACGGAGGCGGACCTGCAGGCCGCGTTCGAGACCGCGTTCGTCCATCTCCGTCCCGGCGGCGCCGCCGTGTTTGCCCCTGACCACGTGAAGGAGGCATTCGAGCTCGGCAGCGATCACGGCGGCAACGACGGACCTGACGGCCGCGGCGTCCGCTACCTCGAGTGGACCACCGACCCCGATCCGGCCGACACGACGTACAACGTCGACTTCGCGATGCTGCTGCGGGACTCGGACGGCACGGTCCGCGTCCGGCATGACCTCCACGTTCTGGGCATCTTCTCCCGCGAGGTCTGGCTGTCACGGATGCGTGACGTCGGGTTCGACGCCGCGACCCTGAACGACCCGTGGGGACGCGACATCTTCGTCGGCACCCGACCGCGCTGAGCCGGCCCGCGACGATGACGACGTTCCTTCGCTCGCCGGGCGCGGTCGCGCGCCTCGGCTACGCGAGCTTCGTGACGATCGGCTGGTCGGGGCTGCTCGTGCCCTCGGTCATCCGCCAGGTCGAGGCGCATTTCAGCCAGACCGACGCCGGGCTGGGCGTCTTCTACTTCGTCTATTCGCTGCTCTACGCGACGGGGTCGCTGGGCGGCGGCTTCGCCATCGAACGTCTCGGTCGGCGCACGGTGCTCGGCGCGGCGGCGCTCCTCCACGCCGCCGGGCTCGCGTCGCTCGCGACCGTGCCGACCTGGGAGCTGTTCCTCCTCGCCGCCGTGCCGGCCGGCCTCGGCGCGGGCGCGATCGACGGCGGCGTCAACGGGCTGTTCATGGACGCCTACCGCACCGAGCGCGGGCGCGCCCTCAACCTCCTGCACCTGTTCTTCGCGCTCGGCGCGCTCATCGCGCCCTTCGTCGTCGGACGCCTGGTCGAGGGGGGAGCCGGCTGGCAGGCGATCGTCCTCGCGACCGCGGCGGTCCTCGTCCCGCTGGCGGCCGGCTTCGCCGGCGCCGACCTGCCTCACGGCCGTCACGATCGGGGCGCGACGAATCGCCCGCGGCTGACGCTGGGCCGGCCGCTCCTGCTCCTCGCGGTGGCGGCCACGACGTACGTCGCATCCGAGGTCGGCGTGTCGAACTGGCTCGTCCGATTCCTCGAGGACGCGCCGCTCGCGGTCGCGACCGGCGCGCTGTCGCTGTTGTGGGGCGGTCTCACGGTCGGGCGGCTCGTCGCGTCGCGGTTCGGCGACCGGTTCGACCACGTCCGGTTCGCGATCGCCGCCGCGGCCGTTTCGGCCGTCGCCCTCGTCGCCGCCATCGTCGTCGAGCCGGTCGAGCTGCGGGTCGTGCTGTTCACGATCGTCGGCTTCGCGTTCGGCCCGATCTACCCGATGATCATGGCCTCCGCGGGCGATCGATTCCCGGACCGCTCGGCCGCCGTCAGCGGCGTCCTCGGCGCGTGCGCGATCGGCGGCTCGATCGTGTACCCGCCGGTCATGGGCTTCCTCTCGGTGACGGTCGGGCTCCAGGTCGCGATGTTCGGCGCGGCGGGACTTGCCGCGGTGACCGGCGTCGCGCTCGCCCTGCTCGGCGCACGTCGCGCCGCATCGCCCGGGCGAGGCTGACCGTGCCGCGAGCGAAGGCGAACGGGCCGCTGCTGAGCCAGCGGGCGCTCAATCGGGCGCTCCTCGAGCGGCAGATGCTGCTTCGTCGCGTGCCGATGCCCGCGGAGACGGCGATCGAGCGGCTCGCCGGGATGCAGGCCCAGGAGCCGATGGACCCGTACGTCGGCCTGTGGGCGAGGCTCGAGGCGTTCGATCCGGGCGAGCTGTCGTCGCTCATCGAGCGCCGCCGCGCGGTCCGTGCCGTCGCGATGATGCGGACGACGATCCACCTCCTGACTGCGGCCGACTGGCTGGCCTTCCAGCCGGTCCTCAGGACCGTCCAGGAATCGCGCTTCCGCTCGTCGCCGTTCGCCCGCCGGGTGACCGGCATCGATCTCGCCGAGATCGCCGATGCCGGGCGCCGGCTCCTCGACGAGCGGCC
This sequence comes from Candidatus Limnocylindrales bacterium, assembly GCA_036556145.1. Classification (GTDB taxonomy): domain Bacteria; phylum Chloroflexota; class Limnocylindria; order Limnocylindrales; family CSP1-4; genus JACDAV01. The sequence continues at coordinate 23,195 of DATBKB010000025.1, forward strand.
GCGAACGGCCAATGCCGTCGGGAAGGCGCTGCTCGAGCGCTGGCCGCAGAGCGACGCGGAGGCGCTCGGCTACGCCGTCCGCGCGCTCGTGCCGCTCGTCCAGGTGCCGCCGCGAGGGCTCTGGGGGCGATCCGGCCAGCCGGTGCTCGCGACCGCGGAGCACTGGTTGGAGCGGTCCGTCCCCTCGGAGACCTCGCCGGAGGCGCTCGTCCGCCGGTACCTGGCGGCGTTCGGCCCGGCGACCGTCATGGACCTCCAGTCGTGGTGCTGGCTGACGAGGCTCGGTCCGGTCGTCGAGCGGATGCGACCGGAGCTGCGGACGTTCCGGGACGAGGCCGGCCGCGAGCTGTTCGACGTGCCCGACGGACCGTTGCCGGATCCCGACACGCCGGCCCCGCCGCGGTTCCTGCCGGTCTTCGACAACCTGCTCCTCTCGCACAAGGACCGCCGTCGCATCCAGGGCGACGGTCCGTGGCCGCCGTTCGACGACGCCTTCTATGCGATCTTCGCGCGCGGGACCGTCCTCGTGGATGGCGTCGTCCACGGCGGCTACGCGATCGAGCGCGACGGCGTCCGCGCGACGCTCGAGGTGCGGTCGCTGCGCCCGTTGTCGGCGGCGGATCGTCGCGCGGTCGAGGCCGAGGGTTTCCGTCGCCTCGCCTTCAGCGACGGGGATGCGGGCGATCGCGACGTCCGCGTCGTGACCGCAGCGGTCAGCGAACCGGGCCGATCACCCGGCCGAGGAGGAGCCCGAGCCGCTCGAAGACCGTGAACGGCCTCACGCCGGCCCGGCGCCCAGCCGGCAGCCGGGCGAGGATGGCGAGCAGGGCCGACGTGGCCGCGATCCCGGCCGCGACC
>DATBKB010000026.1:0-17896 GCA_036556145.1 Candidatus Limnocylindrales bacterium
GACGAGACGTCATCGAATCGACTCGACGCGGTGTTCGAGACGACCGACCGCCGATGGGTCGCCGAGGCTCGCGACACCGACGAGCACCTCGCCCCCGACGGCCGCGTCCTCGAGGTCCTGTCCGAGCACCTGTGCCAAGGCTGGCTGGAAGGCTACCTGCTCACCGGCCGGCACGGGCTCTTCACGTGCTACGAGGCATTCATCCACGTCATCGACTCGATGTTCAACCAGCACGCGAAGTGGCTGAAGATGACCCGCGAGATCTCGTGGCGCCGGCCCATCGCGTCGCTCAACTACCTGCTCACGAGCCACGTCTGGCGCCAGGATCACAACGGCTTCAGCCACCAGGACCCGGGCTTCATCGACCACGTGGTCAACAAGAAGGCCGAGGTCATTCGCGTCTACCTGCCGCCCGACACGAACTGCCTGCTATCGGTCGCGGACCACTGCCTGCGAAGCCGGAACTACGTCAACGTCATCGTCGCCGGCAAGCAGCCCGCGCTGACGTACCTGTCGATGGACGACGCGATCCTCCACTGCACGCGGGGAATCGGCATCTGGGAATGGGCGAGCAACGACGGCGGTGATCCCGAGGTCGTCCTGGCCTGCTGCGGCGACATCCCGACGCTCGAGACGCTCGCCGCCGTCGATCTCCTCCGCCGGCACATCCCGGAGCTTCGCGTCCGTGTCGTGAACGTCGTCGACCTCATGCGGCTGCAGGACGAGCGCGAGCATCCCCACGGCCTGCCGGATGCCGAGTTCGACGCGATCTTCACGACGAACCGGCCGGTGATCTTCGCGTACCACGGCTATCCGTGGCTCATCCACCGGCTCGCCTACCGGCGCACGAACCACGCGAACCTGCACGTCCGCGGCTACAAGGAGGAGGGCACGGTGACGACGCCGTTCGACATGGTCGTGCGCAACGACCTCGACCGGTTCCACCTCGCGATGGACGTCATCGACCGCGTGCCGGGCCTCAGCGCACGGGCGGCAGCCATCCGTCAGGAGTTCGAGGACCAGCGGCTGAGCGCCCGTTCGTATGCCCGCGAGCATGGCGAAGATCCGCCGGAGATCGCGACCTGGACCTGGCCCTACTGACGAAGAGGCGATGCGCGTCCTCGTCCTGAACCCCGGTTCGGCGACGCTCAAGGCGACGGTCCTCGACGAGCCGGACCCCGACGCGCGCTTCGACCGGACGCTCGAGTGGTCGCCGAGCGAGGCGCACTCGGATCGCGCCGAAACGATCGCCGGTCTCCTTGGCGCGTTGCCGGCGGAGGGGATCGCGCCGACGACGATCGAGGCCGTCGGCTACCGGGTCGTCCACGGCGGCGCCGAGCTGACGGAGCCGACCCTCGTCGACGACGCGACGCTCGACGCCATCGACGGGCTCGCGGATCTCGCGCCGCTGCACAACCCGATCGCCGCGGCGACGATCCGCGCGGCTCGCGCGGCGCTCCCGGCGATCCCTCACGTCGCGACGTTCGACACGGCATTCCACGCCGGGTTGCCCGAGGCGGCGCGGCGCTACCCCCTCCCCGACCGCTGGCTCGACGAGTGGGGCATTCGGCGGTACGGGTTCCATGGCCTGTCGGTCCAGTGGTCGGTGCGCCGCGCCGGCGAGCTGCTCGACCGGCCGCCCGAAGACCTGCGCCTCGTCGTCGCCCACCTCGGCGGCGGCTGCTCCGTCACCGCCGTCGACGGCGGGCGCTCGATCGACACGTCGATGGGGCTGACCCCGCTCGAGGGCCTGATGATGGGGACGCGCGCCGGCTCGATCGATCCGGGCGCGGTCCTTCGCGCCGTCCGCCTCGGCGGGGACGTGACCGCAGTCGAGGACGACCTCGAGCATCGCTCCGGCCTGCTCGGTGTCTCCGGACAGACCGACGACATGCGCGAGCTCCTCCGGCTCGAGACCGCCGGCGACCGGCGCGCCGCGCTGGCCATCGACATGTTCGTCGGCCGGACCGCGGCGGGGATCGCCGCCGTCGCGACGTCGCTTCCATCGATCGACGCTGTCGTCTTCACCGGCGGCATCGGCGAGCACGCCGGCGCCGTCCGGCGCCGGATCGAGGCCCGCCTCACTGCCCTCGGGGTCCCCGTCGAGAGCGACAGCACGAACGACGCCCGCGATGCCGTCCTTGCCTCAGGTCCGCCGGCGGTGCTGCGAATTCACGCCCGCGAGGACCTCGTCATCGCGGCCGCAACCGCCGACCTCGCCGCGCGACCCCGCGCCCCCGCCGACCGGCCCTAGATCGTCGGGGCCGCCGTTACGCGGCGACCTTCGGCCCGCCGAACGAAACCGTTTGGCCCTCGCCACGCCCGGGCGCGCCGTGGACGATCGAGCCGTTGCTTCGGAGAGGAGGCTCGCCATGGCAGCGACTCGTCCACTTGCGCGACGGATCGCCGCGTTGGCCGCGGCCGGCGCCGCGGCGCTCTACCTGCTCATCGGCCTCGGGGTCGTGCGGATCGGCGAGTCGGCCGCCGGCGGCACGCCGGACCTGCTCGGCTTCGGGGCGACGCTCGGCGCGCTCTACCTCGCCACCGCGATCCTCCTGATGCGGAGCTCGTCGCCCGTGGTGTGGGCCGCCATCGCCCTCTTCCAGGTCGTCGTCATCGTCGGCTACTTCGCGTTCTCGTCGCTTCGCGAACCGCCGATCGAGATGTGGGGGCTCCTGATCAAGGCTTGCCAGGCGGGCGTCCTCGCGGTCGCGGGCTACGTCGTCCTCGGACAACTCGGCAGTCGAGCCGGCCACGCACGCCGGCGGACAGGTGGTGTGGCATGAACGGAAGGGCCCTCGTGGCGTATGCCAGCAAGTACGGATCGACCGCGGAGATCGCGGAGGCCATCGCAACGACGCTTCGCGAGGAGGGCATGACGACCGACGTCGCCCTCGCGCGCGACGTCGCGTCGGTCGGCGCGTATGACGTCGTGGTCGTCGGGAGCGGCGTGTACATGAACCGCTGGGACGGCGCGGCACTCGGGTTCCTCAAGCGCTTCGAGCGCGAGCTCGCGGCCAGGCCGACGTGGCTCTTCAGCAGCGGCCCGACCGGCGGGAGCAAGGACGCCGAGGTGAAGATGGCCGCGATGCTCGCCGCTCAGCCGCCGGCTCCGGGCGAGGCCGGGAAGCGGGCCCAGCGGATCGGCGCTCGCGGCCACGCCACGTTCGCCGGGCGGATCGTGCCGGAGATGGGCGGGATCTTCGCCCGCTGGCTGCCGCGCGGCGACTGGCGTGACTTCGATGCCGTCAGGTCGTGGGCGCGGCGGGTGGCCGCAGACGTCGCCGGCGAGGTCGCCGTCGGCGCCTAGCGGCCGAGCCCGAGAGCGACGACGGTCGCGACGACGGTGGCCACGACGAGGGTGATCGCGGCGACCAGCATCGCCTCGCGCGTCAGCGCCCGGTGGCGGAGGCGATAGGCCGTCCCGACAGCGCCACCCAGGAGGACGAGCCCGAGCAACTCCCACGACGCCTGGCCGTCGACGAAGCTCCGATACGCGACGACGACCAGCAGGCCGTAGGAGACGACGAGGTACGCGAGCCGGTCACCGGCACGATCGACCGCGGTCTCCCGCTCGTCACGAGTGCGAAGGGCGTTCATTCCGAATCTCCTTCCAGCCAGAACAGGTCCTCGAAGCGCTCGCCGAGCAGGTGAGCCAGGGTCAGCGCGAGCACGGTCGATGGGCAGTACTGCCCGGTCTCGATCGAGCTGATCGTCTGGCGGCTCACGCCGGCCAGCGCGGCGAGGCGATCCTGCGAAAGATCCCGCTCAGCGCGGACCACCCGGAGTCGTGTCCGCAGGCGGGCCGTCGTGCGAATCGGCATGCGCCGACTCTCGCCTGCCGTGGGCGCTCCCGACAGGGCCACTTGTCACATTGCCAAGGGACCTTGGCATCGGTCCCCGCAAAGATGGGCGGGATGGACCCTCCGCTTCCTGCCGACCGGCCGTGGGTGTCAGCGCCGCCGTCCGCCAGCCTCGGGTCAACCGCGACGAGGACGCCGCGGAGAGACTTCGGGAGCATCGGACGTGGACGGGCTGCAGTCGCTGGCGGGGATGGCGATCGGGTTCCTGGCGGCCATCGGCGGCGGGATCGGGCTGATCCTCGCGCTCATGCTCGGCCTGGAGGATTCGCTCGGCCTCATCGCCGGGGCGGCGTTCGGCATCATCGGCGGCTCGGTTCTCGGCGCGATCGCCCTGATCGGCGCCCCGGCGGGCGACGCGCGGCCGTAGCGACCCCTCCGGGCGGGCCGACCCGCCGCGGAGAACGTGACCGACGACTCTGGAACACGAGGCGGACGGGTGCGACCCTCAGCGTGGAGGTTCGCCATGTCCACGCTTCGGAGCCTGCGCCGGGTCGTCTCGCTGCTGCTCGCCGCCCTCCTGGCGATCGGCCTGCTGCTCGGCTCGGCCGCGCCCGCGGCGGGCGCAACCTACCCCGTCCGCCTCGAGGCCGGCCCGCAGACCGGCTACAAGTTCGATGCCGCCGGCACCGTCCTCTCGAGCCGCGCGGTCACGTACCAGTCGCCGTTCGACACGACCGCCGACGCGCGGACATGGATCGGCACGCGTGGCGTGTACCTGCGCGTGACGACCGGCACGCTCGCCGGCTACTACGTCCGTGAGTCGCCGGTCGCCCACGTCAAGGGCCTCGTCGTCACGAAGACCTTCCCGACGCCGACGCGGGTGGCGTTTCCGATCGGGCGGTACCTGGGCTACAAGTTCGACGCGGCCTGGGGCCTCGCCTCGACGAAGTACTTCCGGCTGACCGCGAGCTCCGGCGCATCGGCGACTCGCCGGGCGATGATCAACGGGCGGCCGTACGCCGAGATCGTCAACGGGATCTGGGCGGGCTACTGGGTCCCGATCGTCTCGCCCAGCGTCCTGACGGCGAGCCCCATCGCCTGCACCGTGCCGGCCAAGGTGCCGGCCGGATCGCAGCAGGTCTTCCGGCGCCTGCCCGGCGCGGCCAACGAGGTCGCCCTGACGTTCGACATGGGCGGCCGGCTGACGCCCGCGCTCGACATCCTCGAGCGACTGGTCGTCGACCGTGTCTGCGCGACGATCTTCCCGACCGGTGCGACCTCGGAGACCGCGGGCGGCCGGCAGGTCATGGCCTTCATCGCCGCTCACCCCGAACTCTTCGAAGTCGGCAATCACACGTACTACCACTGCAACTTCCGCGACGGCGGGCAAGGCGTCCATTGCCCGGCCAGCCCGCCGAGTGCGAGCTTCATCGCCAACGACATGGCCCGGGCGGCCGCCGTCATCCGCAACCTCACGGGCCGGGAGCCGGCGCCCTACTGGCGACCGCCCTATGGCGCGTACGACACGCGGGTCCTCAACGCCGTTGCCGCCGCCGGCTACACGAAGACCTTCATGTGGGACATCGACACGATCGACTGGCGACCGGTCAGCGCGAGGCCAACCCCCGGGCCGACGGCCGCGCAGATCGCGTCGAAGGTCGTGACGAACGCGGTCGACGGCTCGGTCGTCCTCATGCACCTCGGCGGCTACAACACGTACGACGCGCTGCCGTCGATGGTCTACCGGCTCCGGGCCGGAGGTTTCACGCCGACGAGCGCCAGCGACATCCTGCGGCCCGCGCAGGCCCAGGCCACCTGGCCGGAACCCGGCTGCTATTCGGTCGCGCCGGGGCAGCGCGGCGTGCCCGCCGTGCCCTGCGCAACGACGCCGTAGCGGCTCCCACGACCCTGGCCCGGCCGGACGGGCGACTCGGGCCGCCCGCGTTCGTGACTTTCGGACCTGTCGGAGACCCCGCTCGGGCTCGATGCTCCGCGTGAAGGGAGCGTGAACCCGATGATGTACGTCCGCGACCTCATGAGCCGGCCGGCGATCTCGGTTGGCCCGGCGACCCCGTTGAAGGAAGTGGCCACCCTCCTTGTCGACCACCGGATCTCCGGCGTCCCCGTCGTGGACGACGCGGGCCGGGTTCTCGGGGTCGTGACGGAGGCGGACTTCCTGCTCAAGTCCCGCGGCGGCGAGGCGGTTCGCCATCGCCCGCTCGCCCGCCTCATCGGCGACTCGGCCGAGGCGACCGCCCAACAGGCGAAGGTCGCCGCCGTCACGGCCGGCGAGGCCATGACGAGCCCGCCGGTGACGATCGGGCCGGAGAACCGCATCGTCGAGGCCGCGTCGCGCATGATCGAGCACCGGGTGAACCGCCTGCCGGTCGTCGAGGGCGGCCGCCTCGCGGGCATCATCACGCGGGCGGACCTCGTCCGGGCCTTCGTCCGATCCGACGCGGAGCTCGTCCGGGCCATCGAGCAGGACGTCCTGTTGCGAATCCTGTGGCTCGACCCGGCGACCTTCGACGTCGAGGTGCGCAATGGCGTTGCCAGGATCCGAGGGCATGTCGAGCGCCGATCGACGGCCGACATCCTCGACCGGACGATCGCCGTGCTGCCCGGAATCGTCGAGCTCGACAACGAGGTCACCTGGTCGAAGGACGACACGGTCCCCGAGCCGGCCGGCAACCTGGATATCGCCTACCCGTTCATGCAGCGGTAGGTCGGCCGGGGCGGCCGGACCGCAGGGGGCCGTAGCGACGCGGGAGGCGTCGAGACGTGCATGCGATCGAACAGTCGCACAACAGCGACGGCACGCTGATGGCGTGGTTCATCGGGCTGATCCTGGCGACCACGATGCTGTGGGCCGGCTACTCGGACGCGGCGGGCCAGGCTCACCGCGAGCGAGCGCTCGAGTGGTGCCGGGCAGAGGGGCACTGGATCGTGGAGGCCTACTACATGCCCCGCCTGGGGCTGAGCTACGAGGAAGGCTGCCTTCGGGCCTACGACGAGCGGTAGCGGGGCGGACCGTCGAGGCGCGGGGCGCCGGTTCGCTCGCGTCCCCGGAATCAACGCCGGCCCGGACGGGCGTCCGGGCCGGCGCTTTGCGTATCAGGTGTTGGTGCTATCCGCTGGCCGGTGCGCCCGCCGGTTGGCGACTGCGGATCGGTCCGTGCTGCCACGGCGTCCCCAGCATCGGGAGGAGGTACCGGTCGAGGCCGTAGTACCCGGCCACCTTCCAGGCCAGCATGAGCCCGACCGCGAAGACGAACATGACCGGGTTCGTCGACGCCGATCCGGCCAGCAGGAACGACATGTTCATGAACGCGCCGAAGAACGCGGCGACCCCGGTGAGCGCGCCGAGGATCAGCCCGATCCCGACGGCCAGCTCACCGAACGTGACGACGTACGCGAACCAGCCCTCGTGGTTGCCTGCCAACAGGAAGTTGATGAAGTCGCGATACCACTCGTACGTGATCGGCGGCCGCCCCTGTTCGGGGATCGAGGCCGCCCGCTCCCAGTAGCCGCGGAGAGCCGAGCCACCGTTCATCCACGCCGGATCGGTGAACTTGTGCCACCCGGCGTCGAGCCAGGCGAAGCCGACGAAAAGCCGGATCGGCAGCCAGAACAGGCCCGCCCGGGTGTTGCTGAACAGGAACCGGGTGAACGCCGGTCCTTCGACGTTGACGGTGTCCGCGTCGTGGCCCTTGCGATCCTCGAAGAGGATCACGATGAGGGCGATCATCAGGACCCAGAAGCCGATCGTCACGGCTTGGCTGACGATGCCCTCCGGGGGCGAGATCCAGGGGTTCTCCATGTAGATCAGCAGCAGCGCCGCGACGATCCCCACCGGGAGCGCCAAGCGTCGCAGACCCGACATCCCTCACCCTCCTTCGCCTTCGTTCCACTCCGGGAGCACGTGGCGCTCCCGATGGCATGGACGCAGGCTACGTCCCACTCCGGCCGTCAGGGCGGGTCCAACGGCCCGTCCGGGCGGTGCCTCCGGCCCGATCCTCGCCGGCAGCATGGGCTGATTCTACGAGCCGGGTCTATGGCGAATCGCATGGACGGCGCCTTGGTCGACGCGGACGAGCCGTCGATCGGCGTCGGCGAGGGAGAAGCCGGCCCGCTCGAAGAGCCGTCTCGCGATCGACGTCCGAAGCCCTCGATCGAGCGGCTCGACCGAATCACGCTCGGCGACGCTGACCGTCGCCTCGAGGGGCCCGTCGACGCGGGCCGCGAGCGCCTCGAGCAAGCGGCTGCCGAGCCCCCGACGGCGGTGGCCGGGAGCGACACCAAGGGCCAGCAGCTCGCGGGGCCGCTCCGTATCGGCCGGACCCGCGATCGCCACCCCGACGGCGGTGTCATCGGCCACGGCGGCGACGGCCGTCGCCCCATCGAGGAGGGACGCGAGCAGGAGCTCGTGGACCGCCACCGAGTCGGCGGGCGGGACGACGCGAGGCGCGATCGCCAGCCGCGACAGCGCCTCGGGCCCGAGGGGATCGACGATGGTCGGCCTCACGCTCGGCTCACCCGCCCGCGATCCGGCGCCGGCCGGCGGCCCGGCGCCGGCCCGTCGATCCGGATCCCACCCGCCCCGGCGGCGCGCGGCGCGGAGCAGCGCAGGCACCGCCACCAGCTCCGCGAGATCCAGGCCCGTCACCGTCGCGTGCTCGGCGGCGAGCTGCTGCCGCCCGACGTCCGCGCCCGCGTTCGGCGGGTCCTCGAACGTCTCGGGCAGCGGCGCCTGGCCGTGCCGTGACGCCTCGTCTGCCCAGCGCTCGCGCCACGCCGCCGGCGTCGACGACGGCACGTCGCGATGGGCCCCGGCGAGCCATACGAGCGACCAGGTCCGCGGCACCACCCGATACGCGTCGTAGCCACCGCCGCCCGTCGCCAGCCACCGACCCGACGCCCACCGATGCGCCACGCGATCGACGATCCGCGCCGCCTCGCCCATCGCCGTCGTCGTCACCATGAGGTGGGCCAGCGGATCCCAGGCGTGGCTGTCGGCCCCGTGCTGCGAGACCACGACGTCCGGTCCGAACGCCGCGGCGACCCACGGCACGATCCGTCGCACGGCCGCGAGCCATGCGCTTTCGCCGGACGGCGGCTCGATGACGATGTTGAGCGACGTCCCGGCCGCCTCGCCCTCTCCGAGGTCGTCGAGGAATCCCGTGCCCGGAAAGAGGTACCGGCCCGACTCATGGAAGGACACGGTCATCACGCCCGGATCGCCGGCGTGGATCGCCTCGACCCCGTCGCCGTGGTGCACGTCGAAGTCGAGATAGAGGACCCGCAGTCCATCCTGCCTCGCGCGCGCGATCGCCAGCGCCGGGTCGTCGTAGATGCAGAAGCCGGAAGCGCGATCAGGCATGGCGTGGTGCAGTCCGCCGCCCGGGTGGAAGGCGTGCTCGGCGTCGCCGCGCAGGATCGCTTCGATCGCGCGGAGGGAACCCCCGGCGACGGCCGCTCCGGCGTCGTGCATTCCGGCAAACGACGGGTTGTCCCCGCCTGGGCCGATGCCCGCTTCCGGCGGGCCCCACGGGTCGGTCGAGAACCGCTTCACCGTCCGGAGATACGCCGCCGTGTGGCACCGCAAGAGGTCGGCGTCGGAGGCCGGCTCCGGGGCGAGCCCGGGTCGGGCACCGACATGCACGAGCAGGTCGATCCCCGGCCCGAACCGCCGCGGCGTCAGGGGGTGCGCCGGGCCGAAGTCGTAGCGGAGGGAGTTCGGGCCGAAGACGAGGAGCGGTCCGGTGTCGGCAGGCACCCGCGCAGCATAGGCGGGGGCGGGTACCATCCGGGTCATGCAGGACCTCGCGCTCGTCCTGGTCGTGATCCTCATCCTCGTGCTGCTGTGGCGCGGGCCGAAGACGCTGCCGAAGCTCGGCGAGGCGCTCGGGCGGGGCGTGCGCGAGGCACGCAAGGAAGCGCGCGAGCTTCGCGGCGACGACGACGACGACAAGGACGAGCCCAACCGCCCGACGCCGTAGGTGCCGCACACCAACGGCGGCGCCGGGCCCGACCTCTCCGACCTCACCCGCCGACCGGGTCCGGGTTCACACCGGACGACGATCGTCGTCGACGGCGAGCGAGTCACAACGCTCGAGGACATCCCACCGCTCCGCGATCGGCTGCTGTTCGTCGGGCTGAACCCCTCGCCGGTCAGCGTCGAGGCCGGGCACTACCACCAGGGCCGCCTCGGCCGGACGTTCTGGCGGCGGCTCGTCACGGCGCGCCTCCTGCCGCCCGCGACCGACATCGACGCCGCCGACGACGCGCTCCTCGCCGCCGGCCACGGGATCACCGACCTGCTCAAGAAGCCGACGCCGCGCGACGACGCCACGCCGGCGCAGCTCACCGCGGGCGTTGGTCCGCTGTGGCAGAAGATCGCGGTGTGGCGGCCGGCCGCGGTGGTGTTCATCTACAAGCGCGCCGCGGAAGCCGCCGCGGGCCGTCCACTGGCGGAACGCTGGGGTCAGCTCGCCGGCGTCGCCTTGTCGGGCCGGCCATGCTTCCTCATGCCGGGCCCGTACGCTCCTCGCGAAGACGTCGACGAGGGCCTGAACTTCATCCGAAACCTCGCGGCCGCCCTGCCGCGGGGCTAGTCGTGCGCGGCGAAAAGCCGCCGGCCACGGACGCGCGCGCGGGACGCGTCGACCGCTGCGCCATCGGGCTCCGGGACGATTGACCGCGACGGTACCGCGCCGACGAGGTCGCCGGCGAACGCGATGCCGTCGCAGAGCAGTGAGATGGCCTCGGGCCGAGGGCCGGGCGTCGCGGCGACTCGCAGCTCGACATCGCCGACCGGAACGGAGTCGCCGTCTTCGAGCTCGGTCACCTCGTAGGGCAGCCAGCGAGCGGCGCCGACGCCGGCGAACACCGGCACATCGATCCGACCCGCGAGCGCCTCCGCGCCCGCGTGGTGGTCCGGCGCCGCGCTCGTCACGACGATGCCGGCGATGCGCCCGCTGCGCTCGGCGGCGACGGCGAGCAGTGTCTCTGCGGCCGCGTCCGACGGATCGCCCGGGTCGACGACCACGAGCTCCTTCGTACCGACGACGTAGGTGTTGACCGACTGGCCGTCGACACCACCCGCGCCCGGCATGACCAGGCGGGTGACCCGCGGCGCGACCTCGTCGACATCGTCCACACGTATCGGCTCGGACTTCCCGGCCGTGAGCCGCTCGCGAACCTCGTCGAACGAGCGGGCGTGCTCGAGCTGCTGGAGCGTGGCGCTCGTCGGCACCCACAGGTCGAGCAGGCCGGCGGCGCGGGCCTGGAGCGCCGACCGCGGCGTCATCCAGCGGTGCTCGACGACCTCATCGCCGACGAACGACGGCCTGACGCGGGGCGGCAGCTCGGCCGCGAAGAAGCGAACGTCGAACCGACGCTCGACGAACGGCGGCGTCACCCAGCGCGAAAGCGGCACGAGGCGATCGGGTCGGAGGGCGACTCCGAGATCGGCCGCCACATCGCGCATCGATGCCGTCCCATCGAGCAACGATCGTCGCGCCCGTCGAATGGACGCCGGTCGCGGCGCCTCGGCCGACGGCTCGGCGGACGGCTCGGTAAGCAGCACGCCGGCCTCCTCGAAGAGCTCGCGAATCGCGGCCGTCTCGGCATTGCCATCAGCGGCGTCGATCGCGCCGCCCGGAAACACGAAGACGTCGGGCGCGAAGGCCATCGTCGCCGGGCGCTTCGTCAGCAGGACCTCCAGCCCACGCCGACCCGCGCGCAACAGGACCACCGTCGCGGCCGGCCGCGGAACCGCCGGGCTGTTCATGTCCCGATCGTATCCGCGGCTGACGCCGCGCCCACACATCGCGCCCACACATCGTTGTTGGAGATGCTTGGACACAACCGCAACGACCTGACCCGGCGGACCGCTCCGCCCCGATTGTTGCGCTTGCTTCAAACGATCTCCAACACGGCTCTGTGCGCGCCGAGTTCCCGGCGGGCCGCACGCGCCGCTCAAACCCGAGACAGCGTAGAGACGGCGTAGTCCGAAAGTACCCCCGCCACGCTCCGGGTGGTGCGCGCCGGCAAGACACCCCTTGTCGCCCCGGGCGGTCGGGCTTACGGTGGGCCGCCCATGGGGGGTTGGCCACCAGCGAGGGGTGTGGTGATCGGCCGATTGGGACGTCCGAGTCCGAAGACGAATCGACGCCGCCGGCTCGTGCTGGTGGTCGCGATCGTGGCGCTGGCCGCGGGCGCCTTCGCTCCGGCCACGCTCGCCGCGGACCCGCCCGCCGCCGACGGCGACCTCGTCGATGCGATCGTCACGTTCAAGCAGAAGCCCGGCAAGACGGCCGATGCCGCGCTGGCCAAGCTCCAGGCGAAGCTCGAGCGCAAGTTCGACCTCATCCCCGGCGCCGCCGTTCGCCTGAGCCCGCAGGCGCTCCAGCAATTGCGCCGGAACCCGCTCGTCAAGTCGGTCGAGGTCGACCACAAGCTCGAGCTGTTCGAGCACTCCGGCACGACCGGCGACCTCGAGTACGAGAACGCGTGGGGCGTTGAGCACATCGGCACGAAGGCCGCCCACGACGCCGGCTACCGCGGCCAGGGCATCAAGCTCGCCGTCATCGACACGGGCGTCGACTACATCCACGACGACCCCGACGACCAGCCGTACAACGTCGACCCCGAGTTCAACAGCAACTACCGGGGCGGCTACGACTTCTTCAACAACGACGCCGACCCCATGGACGACAACGGCCACGGGACGCACGTCAGCGGCATCGCCGCCGCCGAGAAGAACGGCTACCTCGTCGTCGGCGTCGCGCCGCAGGTCGACCTGTACGCGCTCAAGGTCCTCGGCGCCGACGGCTCGGGCGAGTACTCGGGTCTCATCGCCGCCCTCGACTGGGCCGTCCAGAACGACATGGACGTCGTGAACATGAGCCTCGGCGGCCATGAGCCGTCGGCCGCCCTTCAGGCGGCGATCCAGGCGGCCTATGCGTCGGGCATCACGCTCGTCGCCGCGTCCGGCAACGCCGTCACGATCAACGACCTCATCTACGGTTGCCCGGTCGCCTACCCCGCCGCGTACGACGAGGTCATCGCGGTCAGCTTCACCGACGCGAACAACAAGCTGACCGGCTTCTCCTGCACCGGACCGCAGGTCGACAACGCCGCGCCCGGCAACCAGATCTACTCGCCGGTCCCGGTCGGGAACTGCATGTTCTGCACGCCGTACGGCTACCGCGCCGAGAGCGGCACGTCGATGGCCTCACCGCACGTCGCCGGCGTCGCCGCCCTCATCCTGTCGCACGGCATCGCGAACAACGGCAACCCGGCGACCCTCGCCGACGACGTCAAGGCCCACCTCTGCGCGACCTCGACGCAGGCGAACATGTCGCCGACCGACCCGCGCTACCCGAACTTCTACGGCTGCGGCATCGTCAACGCTCGCCGCGCGATCGTCGACAACCCGCCGCCGCCGCCGGTCGGTGGCAACCAGCCGCCGGTGGCCGTCGACGATTCGGCCGCCACGACGGAAGACGCGCCGGTCGACGTCGACGTGCTCGCGAACGACTCGGACCCCGACGGTATCGACCTCTCCGTTGCCAGCGTCACCGTCCCGCTGTTCGGCTCGGCGTCGATCAACGCCAACGGCACGGTTCGGTACACGCCGAACCTCAATGCCAACGGCACCGATCACTTCGACTACCGGCTGTCCGACGGCAGCGGCGGCATCGACACGGGGACGGTCACCGTCAGCGTCATGCCCGTGAACGACCCGCCGACCGGCGTCGACGACACGGCGGTCACGGGGATGGACACGCCCGCGGCGATCCCGGTCCTCGCCAACGACACCGATCCGGACGACGACCCGCTGCTCCTCGACTCGGTGACGGATCCGGCGAACGGCAGCGTCACCGTCGAATCGGACGGCTCGATCACGTACTTCCCGGACCCCGGCTACCAGGGCGCCGACGGCTTCGACTACACGCTGACCGACGGTACGCTGAGCGACACCGCGCACGTCAGCGTCAACGTCGTGCCGGTGAACCACGCCCCGGTCGCGATCGACGACTCGCTGACCACCGCCGAGGACACGGCGGCGAGCCTCAACCCGGCCGCGAACGACGTCGATTCCGACGGCAACGCGCTCGTCGTCACCGCGGTCACGCAGCCGGGGCACGGCTCGGCCGTCCTCGGTGCCGGCGGCATCGTCACGTACACGCCGGCCGCGAACTACAGCGGCCTCGACTCGTTCGACTACACGATCGACGACGGTGCGGGCGGGACGGACACCGGCTCGGTCAACGTCAACGTCACGCCGGTCAACGACGCGCCGGTCGCCAACGAGGACAGCGTCACAGTCGCGGAGGACGGCTCGGTCAGCCTCGCGGCCGCCTCGAACGACACCGATGCCGACGGCGATGCGCTGGCGATCTCGTCCGTCGGCACACCGGTCCACGGCAGCGCGTCGATCCAGCCGAACGGCACGATCCTGTACGCGCCGGCAGCCAACTACTTCGGGAACGACGCGTTCTCGTACACGGTGTCGGACGGTCAAGGCGGCTCGGCGACGGGCCTCGTCGCGGTCACGGTCACGGCGGTCAACGACGCGCCGGTCGCGCTCGATGTCTCGGCCGCGACCGCGTTCCAGACCCAGGTGGCGCTCCAACTGGTCGGCCGCGACCTCGAGTCGTGCAACGTGACGTTCCAGGTCGTGACGCCGCCGGCGCACGGCAGCCTCACGGCCCTGACGAACGTCGCGTGCACGACGAGCACGGTCCCCTACACCGACTACTCGCGGCCGAAGTACACGCCGGCGGCCGGGTTCTCCGGCACCGACTCGTTCACCTACCGCGTCTCCGACGGCACGCTCTGGAGCGCGCCGGCGACGTACACGATCACGGTCTCCGACCCGATCCTCTACCACTCGGGCGACCTCGACTGGACGAAGACGACGCAGTCGACGACGTGGACGCCGAAGGTGACGGTCACGGTCCACAACGGCACCGAGGGGCCGGTCAGCGGCGTCCGCGTGACGTTCGGCTGGGACCGCGACGGAACCACGGTCGCCTGCACGACGAACAGCGGCGGCTTCTGCCAGGTCTCGCGGCCGGGGGTGCCGAAGTCGGTCACGGTCGTGACGTTCTGGATCGCCGGCGCGACGCTCCAGACCGGCATCTACCATCCGGAGCTCAACCACGACCCGGACGGCAACAGCAACGGAACCACGATCCAGGTCTTCGGCCCGTAGCTAGAACCTGAGGCGGAACCCCCAGAGCCACTCGCCCGGCTCGAATTCCCAGTCGGCCGACTCGTCGCGGACGAAGCCGAGCGACTCGTACAGGTGGTGCGCCGCCTTCATCGACGGCCGCGTGTAGAGCGCAATCCCCTGCTTTCCCTCGGATCGTGCCCGAAGGATCACGTGCTCGACCAGCGCCCGCCCGACGCCGCGGTTCTGGGCCCACGGCGCGACGGCGAGCATCCGGAAGCCGGCCTCGTCCTCGCGCTCCGATTCGGCGTACGGCCCGGGGCCGGGAACGTACGTCACGGTCCCGAGCAGCGCGCCCTCCGGCTCGGCGGCGACGAGGACATCGACGAACTGCGCCCGACCGGCCACGTCGCGTAGCTCGTCGACGTAGCCGAGATCGGTCTCGCCCTCGAGCGCGCCGTACGCGAGGACGCACACCTCGCCGACGGACTCGTACTCCTCGGGCCGCGCCGGCCGGATCTCGAACGGACGGGCCCCACCCCTTTCCGTCATGCCGCAATGGTGACGCGTTGGACGGCCATCGTCATACTGCTGGGACAACGGAGGTGGCGCCATGCGCCGTCATGCGAGCCTCCTGACTCGAGGCCTCGGCGGCATCGTCGTCGCGATCCTGCTGGCCGGCTGCAACGTCGGCCCACGGGCCTCCGTGAGTCCCGAACCCAGCCTGCCCGTGACCCCGCCCGGCCCGACTCCCTCTCCCGGCGAGCAGCTCGTCGGGACGGTCCGCGTGACCGACACCGGGTGCGACTTCCAGCCGGGTCCGCAGGGTCTCCACGAGGGTCCCGCGCGCCTGGAGGCCGTCAACTCGACGAGCGGCTTCGGCGGAGCGCATCTCTGGCGGATTCTCGCCGGCAAGAGCTACGACGACCTCGCGGCCCATGTCCAGCAGGAAGTCGCTCTCGCCGAGTCGGGCCAGCCCGGGCTGGGGCCCCCCGCCTTCGTCGGCGATCTCATCGCGGCCGAGATGGCGGCACCAGGGATCGGGAGCGGCAGCGGCGTCCTCCGATCGGGCACGTACGCGATCGTCTGCGCCCGGCACTCGGCCGCGGCGCTCGAGCCCCGGCCGTTCGCGATCATCGGGCCGATCCAGGTGGAATGAACCGAGCCACGCGACCGGGGTGGCCGCTCGGGGCCGGGCTCCTGGCGGTCGCGCTCATCGGCGGCTCCGTCGTCGCTGCCCAGGCCCGCCACGAGGCCGCGCGAGCGGACCTCGCCGGGTTCGCCCAGATCGATGCCTGCGAGCTCGTCTCGGCCGACTGGCTCCGCGGCGCCGTTGACTCGGCGGTCGAGGCTCGCGGCGGAGGCGGGGGCTCCGCCCTGTGGCCGCACTCGCTCGACTGGTTCGTGCCGCGGCTCGCGACGCGGACCCTTGCCCCGGTGAGCATGTGCGCCTTCGGCAACGAGCGGCACGACGGCCCACTCGGTCACCTCGAGGTCTTCCTGCGCCGCGAGCCGACCGCGCCCGGTCGCGCTTCGCTCATCGTCGGCAAGCTCTTCGGGCCGAGGCTGACGACGCTCGAGCTCGCCGGCTACGCGGCCTGGCGAACGCAGGACAGCTCCGGCTTCCACGTGGCGAACGCCGTCCTCGCCGGTCCGTACCTCGTCGTCGTCAGCGCCGGAGCCGAAGGCGACGTCGACTCGCTGCTCGCACGCGTCGCCGGCGAGGCCGTGGCGACCCTCGAGGGCGACTAACCCGCCGCCAGCAGCGCAGCCAGCGCCTCGGGCTCGTTGACCGGCTGGCGGCAGGCGAAGTCGCGGCAGACGAACGCCGTCGGGCGGCCGTTGATCTCGAAGCGGTCGCCGAGCAGCGGAATGACGGAGCTCCCGGGCTCGGCCGAGATCGCGATGACCTGGTTCGGCCGGTAGCCGTCGAGCGCGGGCGCAACGAGCCGCTTGGTGTCGGCCGACCTCGGGTCGCCGATGATCGCGACCTCGACGACGGGCGCGAGCGCGAAGTCGATCGCGGTGAGCCAGTTCGCGAAGCCCGTCGGGTAGCGGGCCGCGAACGCCGTGACCGTCGCGATCGCCTTCTCGGCCGCGGTTCGGTAGCGGCCCTCGCCGGTGAGCGCCGCGAGCTTCAGCAGCAGGACCGTCGCCATCGAGCCCCCCGACGGCACCGCGTTGTCCTGCGGGTCCTTCGGCCGGGTGACGAGGCGCTCGTGGTCGTCGGAGGTGTCGAAGAAGCCGCCGGCCGGATCCGTGAAGTGGTCGAGGATCGTGGCGGCCAGCTCACGCGCGGCGCTGAACCAGCGCTCGTCGAACGTCGCCTCGTAGAGCGCGAGCAGGCCCTCGCCGAGGTGGGCGTAGTCCTCGAGGACGCCCTCGCCGCTGGCTCGGCCGTCCTTCCACGAGCGCTTGAGCCGGCCGTCCGGCGTGCGCAGGCCGGCGAGGATCGCGTCCGCGGCCTTGACCGCCGCATCGCGGTATCGGTCGCCGACCTCCGGCAGCGCCGAGGCCTCGGCGAAGGCGGCGATCGCGAGGCCATTCCATGCGGCCAGCGCCTTGTCGTCGCGGGCGGGCTGGGCTCGCGCGCGGCGGCGCTCGAGGAGTCGGGCGCGGGCCTTCGCGAGTCGCGCCTCGGTGGCTTCGTCGCCGGGCGGCGTCACCCGCTGAAGGATCGACTTGCCCTCCCAGTTGCCGCTCTCGGTGACGCCGTACGCGGTCATGAACGCCTCAGCGTCGTCGCCGAGGACCTCGCGGATCTCGTCGGCGGTCCAGACGAAGGTCGCGCCCTCCTCGCCCTCGGTGTCGGCGTCGAGGCTCGAGGCGAAGGCTCCGTCCGCGGGGACGCGCAGCTCGCGGGCCATGAAGTCGAGGGTGGCGCGAGCCACGCCGGCATGCGCCTCGGCGT
>DATBKB010000027.1:0-28852 GCA_036556145.1 Candidatus Limnocylindrales bacterium
TCGCACCTGTTGGCAAGCGACGGCCGTTGTCCCGGATCGATCGATCTGCATGGTGATCGCCCGCCGGTCGTCAAACGTCGGGGGCGGCTTCGGCCAGGTCGGCGGCGACAACACGGCAGGGCGATTCGGGCCGAATCCGCCCGGCTGGCCGACCTGCGAGTAGGCCGAGCGCAGGGTTGATGACAGGTCCTGCCGCGATGTTGGGCGACGATACGCGGGTGGACCCGATGCCCATTGAGGGCCTGCTTGCCGGCTATCCGCCCCCCATCCGCGCCATCGCCGGGCGACTTCGGCGGATCGTGAAGCGAGCGACGCCCGATGCGATCGAGCGGGTCCGTCCGGGCTGGCGGTTGATCGGCTACGACGTGCCCGTCGGGCGCCGCAAGACGTACTTCGCGTTCGTCGCGCCCGAGGCCGAGCACGTCCACCTCGGATTCGAGTACGGCGTGCTCATGGCCGATCCCAAGGGCAGGCTCAAGGGCGAGGGCATCACGAAGCGGGTTCGCTGGCTGACGTTCCGGCGCGGCGACCCCATCGACGAGCCAGCACTCCTCGAGCTCGTCCGCGAGGCTGCCCGCGTGGCGACGAACTCACCGGCCGAACGGCTGGCGATGGTCCTCGATGGAGCGGTCGAGATCGCCTAGCCTTCGGCTGTGACCGATCGACTTGCGGCTGCACCGGTCTCCGACGCCATCGTCCGGCTCGGCATCCCGGTGCGCGCGGCACCGCCAGCCGTCCGCCGGTTCGAGCCCGGTCCGCCGGTCATCGGGCCGGCGATCCCGTGCCGCCACTCGGGCAGCGTCGACGTCTTCCTCGAGGCGCTCGAGCGCGCCGAGAAAGGCGGCACCGCGAACGGCGGCGTCCTCGTCATCGACAACGGCGGACGGCTCGACGAGGCCTGCCTCGGCGACCTGGCCGGGCTCGAGGTCGCCTCGGCCAGGCTGGCCGGGATCGTCATCTGGGGCTGCCACCGCGACAGCGTCGAGCTGCGCCGGATCGGCCTCCCGCTCTGGAGCCTGGGAACCACGCCGGTCGGTCCGCGGCGGGCCAGGGCCGCCCCGCCGAATCGCCTCGAGAGCGCCCGCGTCGGTGACGTCATGGTGACTCGCGACGACGTCGTCGTTGCCGACGACGACGGTGTGCTGTTCGTCGAGGCCGCTCGCCTCGAGGAGGTCCTCGCCACCGCGACGACGATCGCCCGCGTCGAGGGAGCCCAGGCCGATGCGATGCGCGCGGGCCGCTCGCTCAGGGAGCAGCTCCGCTTCGCCGACTACGTCGAGCGCCGCCGGAAGGACCCGACGTACGACCTGCGCCGCCACCTCGCAAGGGTCGGCGGCGCGATCGAGACCTGACGGTCAGCGAATGCCGGTGTCGTAGTCGAGGGTGAGCTCGGTCGGCGCGGCGGTCACCCTCACGGGCGTTTCGGCGGGCGCCATCGGGAAGCCGCCCGCGGCAGCGACCGGCCGCAGGATGTAGTCGCCGAGCGGCAGCCGAAGCGTGATGTGTCCCGCGGCGTCGCTCTTGACCCGCGTGACCTCCCGACCGTCGGCGGTCAGGACAATGATCTCGGCATCGGCCACCGGGCGCGGCGCGCAGTTCGGGTCGGGCGGGATCCGCTCGACCGGGCAGGTCGGGCCGGCCAGAAGCGAGAGGTTCACGACGCCGGTCGGGAGCGGGCTCGCGGCGCTCCCGCACGCCGCCAGGGCGAACGCGAGCATCAGGCCGAGGGCGGGGACCAGACCGAGGCGTTTCATGGCCGCGAGACGACAGGCGCTCAGCGGCGGTTCCACGTCACGACCCCGACCGCGGCCGGGCCTTGCCCCCGGAGCCCGAAGCCGCCGTCCCGCTCGACGGCGAGCTCCCGGAGCGCGGCCCGGTAGTGCCGCTCCTTCTCGCCGCCGTCGGCGATCCAGAGCTGCCGGCGCACGAAGCCTCCGAGCTCGTCGAGCGAGTCGAAGGTCCGCGGCTCCCGCTCGGTCATCGCGACGTCCGGGGAGCGGCCGCGCTCGCGGAGCAGCGCGACGAACTCCGGCAGCGCCGGCAGGGCGATCCGCTCCTCGCCGTGGACGCGCGGCCAGAACGGGTCCGCGACCGACGCCGGCTGGCGCTCCATGAGGACGGCGACGCAAAGCCGGCGGGCCGACGCCTCCATCGCGTCGAGGAATTCGCCGATCGCCTCGATGTCGTAGCCGACGTGGGCGATGAGGGCGACGTCGGCCAGCGGCATCGGTCCGAGCTCCTCGGAGAGCGCCGCGTCGGGCGGCCAGCGGCCCTCGATTGCCCGGATGTTCGCGATCCCGTGCTCGGCCATTCCCTCCCGGAGCGCCGCGAGCATGCCAGCCGACGGATCGAGCGCGATGACCTCGCGAACCGCGAGCGCGAGTGGCAGCGCGTACCGCCCCGCCCCCGCGCCGATGTCAAGCCACGTGTCGCCGGGCCTGGCCAGCGCGAGCAGGAGGCCGAGCACGGGCTCGTCGGTCCGGCGCGGGTCGGCCCGGAAGAGCGACGTCACCGGGCCGTAGAAGTCGCGGCCGTCGGGCACCTCGCGGATGCGCTCGACCTGCTCCCGGTTGGCGCGGACCCGCTGGGCCCACGTGGTCGCCTCAGTCACGCGAGGGCGGAAGTGCGGTGAGATCGGCGGGCGTGTCCACATCGGGGTTCGAGCCCTCGACGTCGACCCACGCGACGAGATGCGGCAACGCTTCCAGCAGCGGGCCGAGGCCGCGGTCGCCCTCGGTCGCCTCGGCCAGGCCGAAGCCGGCGCGGCGCAGCAGGACCGGGTTCGGGCCGCCCCCGCCGGCGTAGCGCGGGGCGACGATCGGGCGATCGGTCGCGGCGGCGACGTCGACGAGCCGGCGGATGACGGACGGGTCGGCCCTTGGCTGGTCGCCCGGCAGGATGACGGCATCGGCCGCGGCATCGATCTCGGCCAGGGTGTCGAGCCCGAGACGAACCGAGCTCGAGAGCCCGCGCGCCGGATCGGGGTTGCGGACGCGGCGTTCGCGACGCCACGAGATCGCCGGCTCGACGGCCTCGGCCGCGTCGCCGAGGACGACGACGACGGGATCCAGGCCCGCCGCGGCGGCGATGTCGAGGACGTGCTCGAGCAGCGGCCGGCCGTCGAGATTCGCGAGCGCCTTGGGGCTGCCGAAGCGCGAGGATCGGCCGGCGGCGAGGACCACCCCGCCGACCGTCACGTCGCGACTGCCTCGCGCTCGCGGGCGAGGTCGCGCATCGGGCGGCCCGAGCCGCCGTAGCGGGCGGCAACGACCTCCGACATGATCGCGAGTGCGGTCTCCGCCGGCGCCCGGCCGGCGAGGTCGAGCCCGATCGGTCCGCGCAGCCGGTCGAGTGCCTCGTCCGATACGCCGGCCGAGCGGAGTCGAGCTCGCCGGTCGGCCTGGGTCTTCCGCGAGCCGACGGCGCCGACGTACCGGCACCCCCGCCGCAGCGCCTCGACGATCGCCGGCTCGTCGAACTTCACGTCGTGCGTCAGCACCGCGACGGCGTCGTGCGGCCCGAGGCCGATCTCGTCCGCGACCTCGTCGGGCCAGCCGACGACGAGCCGATCGACATCGGGGAAGCGCTCCGGTGTCGCGAACGCGGCCCGGCCGTCGATGACGACCGTCTCGTAACCGAGTGCCGCGGCGAGCTGCACGAGCGCCCGCGCGACCTCGACCGCGCCGACGACGACGAGCCGCGGCCGGACCGGGAAGACCTCGACGAACAGCGATCGGCCGCCGATCTCGAGGGTCCGCGCCGCGCCGCGGTTGAGGAGGTCCCGCGCGCCCTCGACGAGGGCCGCATCGAGCTCCGCGGCGCCGAGGCTGCCGTCGAGCGTGCCGTCGTCCCGCACGACCACCGGTCGATCCGGCGGCGACCCCTCGCCCGGCTCGTGCGGGCCGAACTCGGCCGGTGGCGAGTCGGCCGGAAGCGGCGTGACGACGGCCGCGCCGGCGCCGGTGGCGGCGGCCCGTGCGGCCGCGACCACGGCCTCCGGCAGGTGTGGCTGCACCAGGACGTCGATCGTGCCGCCGCAGGCGAGGCCGACGTCCCACGCCTGCTCGTCGCTGATGCCGTAGCGGATGACGCGCTGGCGTCCCGTCCGGCGTGCGCGCTCGATCTCCTCGGCCGCGGCGCCCTCGACGCAGCCGCCGCTCACCGACCCCGCGATCCGGCCGTCATCGGCGAGCAGCAGCACGGCGCCCTCCGGTCGCGGCGCCGAGCCGAAGGTCCGGACGACGACCGCCCGTCCGGCGTGGACGCCGTCCCGCCCCCAGGCCTCGACGGTCTCGAGCAGCTCCTTCATCGCTCCCCTCCCCCGACGATCAGTCGAACCCGCGTTGCGAGGTCAGCGGCCTGGCCCGGCTCGGGTCGCCCGGCGCCATGATCGCCAGCGGCGCGTCCGGTGTCAGCGCCCGGACCGACGGCGATGACGCCACCGATGCGGCCGCCTCCCCACTGCGCCGCGTGTCGCTCGCGCGCACGCCGGCGAGGATCTCGCCGAGCCGCTCGAGGCTCGCGACGGTGCCCGCCGCGAGGAAGTCGTCGATGTACGGGTACGCGGCGCGCATGCCGGCCGCCAACGGCTGGTAGCCGGGTGTGCCGGCGAGCGGGTTGAGCCAGACGAGGCGATGGCAGTTGCGCCGCAGCCGCGCGGTCTCGGTCGCGACGAGCGACGGATCGCCGCGATCCCAGCCGTCCGAGACGACGATGACGACGCCGCTCGATCGCAGCGTCCGGCGGGCCCAGCGCAGGTTGAACTCGCGGAACGACTCGCCGATGCGCGTGCCACCGGCCCAGTCGACGACGGCGTTCGCGACCTTCGACAGCGCGCGGTCACGGTCGCGATCGCGGAGCAGCCGCGTCACCCGCGTCAGCCGCGTGCCGAACACGAACGACTCCGTCCGCACCGCGGACGATGCGCCGAGCGCCTGAATGAACCGCAGGAGCAGCCGCGAGTGCCGCTCCATCGAGCCGGAGATGTCGCACAGGACGACGAGCGGTCGCGGCCGGCGGACGTGCCGCCGCCAGACCCAGTCGACGAGCTGGCCGCCGGTCGCGAGGTTCCGCCGGAACATCGCCCGCGGCGCGAGCGACCGCCCGTGATGGTGGAGCTCGTAGCGTCGCGTGCGCCGCTTCTCGAGGTTCGGCGTCAGCATGTCGACCAGCCGTTCGGCGTCGCGCAGCTCGGCCGAGGTCATCCGGTCGAACTCGCGGTGGCGGAGCACCTCCGACGCGCTGAACGCATCGGGCGCCACGGTGATCCCGTCGACGTCCTCGAGGTCGGCTGTCTCCTCGTCCGTCGGGATCGGCGTGCCCCGGATGTCGTCCCGCGATGCCTTCCGATCGGTCAGCCCGCCGTCGGGCGGCCCGGCCTCGTCGGCCGGGACGCCTTCGCGCCGCTCCGACATCCCGGGACCTTCGGGGTCGAGGAACGGCGAGCGGCCGCGCCTGCGCCAGAACCGGTCGAAGACGCGGTCGTAGACCTCGCGGTCGTCGCGGCGCCGCACGAAGACCGCGGAGCCCGCGGCACGGAGCTGCTCGCGGTCGCCGAGCTCGACGAGCGTCATCGCGCGGGCGAAGTCGATCGCCGCGCCGAGATCGATCGACAGCCCGGCGCGCCGCAGCGCGCGTCCGAACCGGACCGACTCACCGAGCAGCCGCCGGCCGTCGACCTCCTCGCCGTTCGGTGAGCGGACGATCGCCGGGTCCATCGCGATCAGCCCCTGGCCGAGGCCTCGGCGAGGTACTGGCGCGCCGTCTCGCCGCGGATGTGCCGGATGTCCTCCTCGTACTTGAGGACGACGCCGAGCGTCTCGTCGACGAGCTCCGGCGCAAGCTCGCGGGCACCCATCGAGAGCAGCGCGGCGGCCCAGTCGAGCGTCTCGGCAATGCCCGGCACCTTCGTCAGGTCGGCCTCGCGGAGGCGATGGACGAAGCCCACGACGTCGCGGGCAAGCCGCTCCGGCGCGGCCGGGACTCGGGCGAGGACGATCTCGTATTCCTTCTGCGGCGTCGGGTAGTCGATCCAGTGGTAGAGGCAGCGGCGCTTGAGCGCGTCGTGGACCTCGCGCGTCCGGTTGCTCGTGAGGATCACCCGTGGCGGCCGCTCGGCGGTGATCGTGCCGATCTCCGGCACGGTCACCTGGAAGTCCGACAGGATCTCGAGGAGGTACGCCTCGAACTCCTCGTCGGCGCGGTCGATCTCGTCGATCAGCAGGACCGGCGGTTTCGCATCCTTGTCCGCTTCGAGCGCCTGGAGGAGAGGCCGCCGGATGAGGAACTCCGGACCGAAGATGTCGTGCGGGTTCGCCTTCGCGGCTTCGCCGCGCGCCTCGAGCAGCCGGATCTCGAGCATCTGGCGCGGGTAATTCCACTCGTAGACGGCGTTGTTGACGTCGAGGCCCTCGTAGCACTGCAGGCGGATGAGCCGCGTGTCGAGCGCGGCGGCGAGGACCTTCGCCAGCTCGGTCTTGCCCACGCCCGCCTCGCCCTCGAGGAGCAGCGGCCGTTCGAGCTCGAGCGCGAGGAACACGGCGGTCGCCAGGGACCGGTCCGTGATGTAGCCGCGCGACCGGAAGTCGTCCTGGATCGCCTCGATCGTGCGCGTGCCCTTCGGGCGCCCCTCGCTCTCGCTCATCGTGGCGCCGATGCTACACGCTCACGCAGCGCCGACTTCGATCCGGACCTCGACGGGGACGGCCCGCTTCGCGGCGTCGCAGACGGGGCAGTGGGCGACGCCCCAGTCGACCAGGTCCCGGAGCCGGTCGGCCTGGACTCCGGCGGCCGCGACCCGGACCGCGACCCGCATGTTCAACGGCCCCGCGGGCACCGCCTCGTCGAGGCCGAGGATCCCGTAGTCGTCCGACTCGGAGTCAACCGTGACCTCGAGATGGTCGAGATCGATGCCCTCCTCCGCCGCCCGCATCGCGATGAGTGTCGCGATGCACGACGCGTCGGCGGCGCGGAAGAGCCAGCCCGGCGACGGCGCCGACCCTCCGCCGCCGACACCGGTGGTCATGTCGGTCACAACGGACGCGCCGTCCGGCCCGGTGGCCCTGACGCGCAGCCCCTCCTCGATGACCGCGGTCGCGGCCGAGTCGCGGTAGCGCGCCTCGTGGCGATGCTCGCGCAGGTACTCGCGGGCGGCGGCGATCTTCGCGGCGATGTCGGCTCGGCTCATCGGTCTCCTTTCATCCCTCGGGTGCGTCGAGCTCGCGCGCGTAGCGCGGGAAGCGGAATCGCTGGTCGCGGGTGAGGATCCCGCCGTGGCCGAGCTTCGCGACCGTCCGCGGTGAGACCGGCTCGCCGGCGAGGAGCCGCGGCAGCAACAGGTCGGCGGCGGTGGCCTTCGAATAGGCGCCGCACGTCGGCAGGCCGAGGACGCCCGTCCGCCCGATCCGCCCGAGCCACAGCATCGAGCCCGGGTGGGCCGGCACGCCGCGACGGACGATCCGACCGCCGAGCCGCTCGATCGCGACGAAGAACGCGTCGGCCGGATCGGTCGAGCCGCCGCCGGCGGTCAGGACGAGGTCGGCGGCATCGCGGCCGCGCGCCGCGCGCGCGAGCGCGCCCTCGACTGCCGCCCCCTCGTCGGGCACGTACTCGATCGAGACGACCGTCGAGCCGAGGCTCTCGACCTTGTCGCGGACGCTGCGCTCGAACCGTTCACGCGCCGGCGCGCGGACCGATTCCTTGACGATCACCGCGACCCGCCGGGCGACGAACGGCGCGACGTCGACGACGGGACGGCGGCGCCGGCCCGCGCCCACGAGCCGCTCGGCCCGCACGACGATCGACCGATCGACGGCGTGCGGGGCGATCTTGACGCTCGCGACGAGATCGCCCGCCGACACGATCGAGCCATCGAACGCGCTGAAGACCTCGATCGGGTCGAGCCGGTTGATGCGCTCGAGGAGCGTCGCTCGCACGTGCAGCACGCCGTCGTGCGCGGCGAGGAGGTCGACGCGGCTCTGCGACGGACCGCGCCGGCGGAGGCCGCGCCCGGCGATCACATCGGCCAGCCGAAGCGCGGCATCGTCCTCGTGGAGGTCGCCCCGGCCGAGCACGAGGACCGTCACCTCGCCGTCGGGCTCGACGGCGCCGGGCGAAGACGACGCCAGGCGGTCGAGGTCGGCCGCCGACAGGCGGCGGCCCTTCGGCCACCGCTGCCCGTCGACCGAGAGGTCGCGCGCGAGCACCGCTCCGGCGAGGGTCCGCGGAGCGCGCCGCCCTGGCGCGATCCGCGCCACCCTCACGGCGATGCCATCGTCGCCGCCGGGTCGGTCAGATCCGGGCCAGCGCGGCCTCGATCGCCCGCCGCGTGAGGACGGCGGCCATCGCGGTCCGGTACTCGGCGTCGGCGTGGATGTCGGAGTTGATCTCCTTGCCGTCGGTGACCCTGCGGGCGGCGGCGGCGATCGCCGTTGCGGAGCCATCGGTGCCGCGAAGGGCCTTCTCGACGCCGGTCGCCCGGTACGCGACCGCGCTGACGCCCGTCACGCCGACCCGGATGTCCGCCAGCTTGCCGTCGCCACCGCGGACCACGACGACGGCCACGCCGGCGATCGAGTAGCCGGACGCCTTCTGCTCGATCTTCCGGTACGCCGATCCGGCGTCGTCGCGCGGTGCCGGCAGCCGGATCTCGGTCACGATCTCCTTCGGCTTGAGCGCCGTCTGGAACGCGCCGACGAAGAACTTCTCGGCCGGGATCGCCTTCTCGCCCCGCGAGGAGCGGACGACGATCTCGGCCTCGAGGGCGATGAGCACGGCCGGCAGGTCGGATGCCGGATCGGCATGGGCGATCGCCCCGCCGACCGTGCCCCGGTTGCGGACCTGGACGTCGCCGATGTCCGGGACGGCGTCCGAGATCAGCGCAAGGTTGCGAGCCGGCGAATCGAGCAGCTCGCGGTACGTCGTCAGCGCGCCGACGGCGAGCCGGCCGTCGGCCAGCTCGCGGACGCCTCGCAGTCCCGGCACGCGCCCGATGTCGACGAGCTTCTCGACCGACGCGAGCCGGAGCTTCAGCAGCGGCAGCAGGCTCTGGCCGCCGGCGATGACCTTCGAGCCGTTGCCGATCTCCTTGAGCGCCTGATCGATCGTCGTCGGCCGGCTGTACGCAAATCCGGCGGGGATCATGCCTGGCCTCCCTTCGCGGCCTGGATCGCCCGCCACACCTTCTGCGAGGTGTGCGGCATGTCGAGATGGCGGATGCCGAGCGGCGCGAGCGCGTCGATGACGGCGTTCGCGACCGCGGCGGTCGACGCGATCGTGCCCGCCTCGCCGACCCCCTTGACCCCGAGCGGGTTGACCGGCGACGGCGTGACCGTCTGGTCCAGCTCGAACGACGGCAGCCACGACGCCCGCGGCAGGGCGTAGTCCATCATCGTGCCCGAGAGCAGCTGGCCGTCGTTGTCGTAGACGGCCTCCTCCCACAGCGCCTGTCCGACGCCCTGGGCAATGCCGCCGTGGAGCTGGCCGTCGACGATCATCGGGTTGATCTTGTTGCCGACGTCGTCGACCGCGACGTAGCGGACGAGGTCGACCTCGCCGGTCTCCTCGTCGATTTCGACGATCGCGACGTGCGTCCCGAACGGGAACGTGCAGTTCGGCGTGTCGTGGTAGGCCGTCTCGTCGAGATACGGCTCCATGCCCTCCGGCGGATCGAACGCCAGGTCGAGCGCGAACGCGACCTCCTGGAGCGTCTTGACCTTGTCGGGGCTGCCCTTGACCCGGTAGTTCGCGCCGTCGATCTCGATGTCGTCCGGGGACGCCTCGAGCATGTGGGCGGCGAACTTGCGAGCCTTCTCCTTGATCTTCGCGGCCGCCTTGATCGCCGCGGTCGTGCCGACGTTCGACGTCCGTGAGCCGTACGAGCCGTAGCCGAACGGCGTGCCCTGCGTGTCGGAGTGCTGGACGACGATGTCCTCCATCGGCACGCCGAGCTCGTGGGCCACGATCTGGGCGTACGTCGTCTCGTGGCCCTGGCCCTGCGGCTGCGTGCCCATCGTCACGACGACCTTGCCGGTCAGGTGGACCTTGATGTTCGACGACTCCCACATCGCCGCACCCCAGCCCTCGCCGACGGCGCCGATCCACTTCGACGGCGCCACGCCGCAGATCTCGAGGTAGGTCGAAAGGCCGACGCCGAGGAGCTTGCCGCGGCGCCGGGCCTCGTCCTTCGCCTTCTCGATGCCGTAGTAGTTGACGGCGGTGAGGGCCTTGTTGAGCGCCGGCTCGTAGTTGCCCGAGTCGATGTAGACCTTGGCCCCGTTGACCGCGGTGAGGAGCCCGGACGGGTTGTCGTACGGGAAGGCGTCGGGCGGGATGAAGTTCCTGCGCCGGATCGCCGCCCGGTCCATCCCGATCTCGTTGGCGAACAGGTCCATCGCCCGCTCGACGACGTACGTTGCCTCGGGCCGGCCGGCGCCGCGGTACGCGTCGACGAACGTCGTGTTCGTGTAGACGCCGACGACCTCGCAGAAGACGTTCGGGATCCTGTAGCAGCCCGAGAGGACGCGGCCGTACAGCGTCGTCGGGATGCCGGGGCCGATCGTCGACAGCCGGCCGCCGAGGTTGGCGTACGTCTTGACGCGCAGCCCGGTGACCTCGCCGTCGCGCTTGCCGGCGACCTCGACGTACGTGATGTGGTCGCGGCCGTGGATCGTCGACTGATAGTTCTCGCGCCGCGACTCGACCCACTTCACCGGGCGGCCGCCGATCGCCTTGCTGGCGAACAGCGTCAGCGCCATGTCGGCGTAGGTGAAGATCTTCGAGCCGAAGGCGCCGCCGACGTCGGGGCTGATGAACCGGATCTTGTGCTCCGGCACGCCCATGACGAACGCGGCGAGCAGCAGGCGCTGGATGTGGGGCGTCTGGCTCGACGACCAGATCGTGTACTCGTCGGTGCCCGGGTTGTACGAGCCGATGTCGCCGCGCGTCTCGATCGGGTTCGGGATGAGGCGCTGGTTGACGAGCCGCTGCTTGACGACGACCTCCGCCTCGGCGAAGGCCTTCTCGGTGCCGTCGCGATCGCCCACCGTCCACTCGAAGACGATGTTGTTCGGGGCGTTCTCGTGGAGCTGCGGCGCGCCAGGCTTCGTCGCCGCCTCGGCGTCGACGACGGCGGGCAGTGGCTCCCAGTCGACCTCGATCGCGGCGAGCGCGTCGTACGCCTGCTCCGGCGTCTCGGCGACGACCGCGGCGACGCCCTCGCCGGTCCACTTGACCGAATCGGTGGCCAGCACGCGCGGCGTGCTGACGTTGTTCTGGAGCTTCGAGGCGCCGCCGGCCGGCCACGCCATCGGCAGCGGGTTGTACGGGATGTCGGCGCCGGTGAAGACGGCGACCACACCGGGCATGGCCCTGGCCGCGCTCGTATCGACGCCCTTGATGTTCGCGTGGGCATACGGGCTGCGCAGGATCGCGAGGTGCGTCATCGACGGCAGCTTGATGTCGTCGAGATAGCGGCCCTTGCCCTGGATGAAGCGGGGATCCTCGACGCGCTTGATCGGGGCGCCGAGCACTTCGGTCGTCATCGGTCGCCTCCTATGCCGTGCCGCCGGCCGGCGTCGCGGCCGCGGTTCGCATGACCGCCGCGGCCTCGCGGATCGCGGCGACGATGTTGTGGTAGCCCGTGCAGCGGCAGAAGTTGCCCTCGATCGCGTGGCGGATCTCGTCGTCGGAGGGCTCGGTCGATCGCTGGAGGAGGTCGGCGGCGGCCATGATCATGCCCGGCGTGCAGAAGCCGCACTGGAGGCCGTGCTTCTCCCAGAACGCGGCCTGCAGCGGATGCAGCTCGCCGTCGCTGGCGAGGCCCTCGATCGTGCGGACCGCGCTGCCGTCGGCCTGAACGGCGAGCATCGCGCAGGACTTCACGGCCTGGCCGTCGACATGCACCGTGCAGGCGCCGCACTGCGACGTGTCGCAGCCGATGTGGGTCCCGGTGAGGTTCAGGTCCTCGCGCAGGACCTGGACCAGGAGACGTCTGGGCTCGACGTCGAGCTCCCGCTGCTGCCCGTTCACGACAAGCGAGATGTGCTCGGCCACGGCCGTGCCTCCTTCCCCTGCACGAACCCTCGACGTCGACCGCGAGCGCGTGGAGCGGCGTGGCGCTGTCCCACCACCGGCCTCCCCTGGGTCCTCCGGTGCGGCGGCGGACGCGTCTCCGGGCATGCTGGCACCGCGGCGGCGCGGAATCAAGGGCCGGGCGCCGATCCCACCGACTAGGATCGCGCGGTGGCACACCCGGCCCGGATCGGGACATTGCGGGAGCGGCCCCTCCACGCCTCGGTCAAGCAGTGGTACGCCCGGCCGGGCGACCGGGTCGAGGTGCCGGTCGACGGCTATGTCATCGACCTGGTCCGGCGCGGCCTGCTGATCGAGGTCCAGACCCGTGGCTTCTCGCCGATGAAGGCGAAGCTCACGACGCTGCTGGCGCGCGGCCACCGCGTCCGCGTCGTCCACCCGATCGCGGTCGACCGGTGGATCGTCAAGGTCGACGGCGAGGGCACGCTCCTCGGGCGCCGCCGCTCCCCGAGGCACGGGTCGCTGTGCGACCTCGTCTCGGAGCTCATCAGCTTCCCCGAGCTCCTGGCGCATCCGGGCTTCGAGGTCGAGGTGCTGCTGACCGAGGAGGAGGAGCTCCGGCGGCACGAGCCGGCTCGCTGCTGGCGACGCCGCGGCTGGACCGTGGTCGAGCGCCGGCTCCTCGGCGTCGTGGACCGGGTCGTCGTCGCGAGCCCGGCGGACCTCGCGCGCCTCCTGCCCGCCGATCTACCGCCGCACTTCACGACGGGCGACCTCGCGGCACGCTTGGCGCAACCGCGCCGGGTGGCGCAGCACCTCGCCTATTGCCTGCGCCGGGTCGGCGTCATCGATCCGGTCGGCAAGCGAGGCCACGCCGTCGAGTACCGGCTGGCCGTCGCCTAGCGGCGCGGCCGGGGCGTGGACCCGCCGAGGGCGGCGCTTCGGGGATCGACCGCCCGCGGGTCGAAGGCCCTGGCGATCTGCTCGGGCGTCGCGCCGGCCGCGATCCGCGCGGCCTCGCCGAGTCGGTCCAGCTTGGTCCGGGCCGCGTCCCAGTCGAGACGGTCGAGCCCGGGCACGTTCGCGAGTCCGACGCGCGCGAGACCGCGGCCCCGGGTGGACGCGGCGTAGTGGGCCGCCCAGACGAGGACCTCCGGCCCGTCGTGGGAGCGCGGCGCGGCCGAGAGCGCGCCGCAGACGATGCCGCGGTCGCCGGGCGCGACCGCGATGAGGCGCCAGTTGTCGGGGCCGGCGATGAGGTCGAACGCGTAGCTGTGGTACGGGGCGTCGAAGATCGTCGCCGCGCCGGCGGTGTCGATGTTGCCGCCGGTGAGGACGAGCGACAGGTGGGTCGTTTCGATCCCGTCCGCGAGACGCCGGTGCGCGTCGCGGAAGAGCGTTCGCTCCGACTCCGAGTCGACGATCGCGACAGCCTCGGGCTCGTCGATCTCGATGAGTGGACAACCAGCGTCGGCGAGCGCGAGGACGTGCGCGCGAACCGCCTCGGCGCGATCGAGCGGCGACGCCGCTCCCCCGCCCCGGCGTGCGAGCGTGTACGGGCCGGTGAGCGTCGCCTTGACGGCGCGAGACGTGGACGACGCGGCGAGGGACCACGCGTCCACGACGGACGCCGCCCCGCCGAACCCTGCGTCGGTCAACGGCTCGAGGCCCGCCGCCTCCTGCGCGGCCAGCACCGCCCGCCCGGCGGCCTCGTCGTCCGTCGCTCCTGTTGGTCGCGGCAGGCGACCGAGGACGGTCGCGAACACCTCAGCGGTCCGCGGGGCCGATCGCCGTCGTCACCACGGGCGCCTGCGACGCGGTCCCGCCGTGGCGCTGCGCCGTGCCGACCACGATCCCGACCGCCAGTACGACGACGAGTGCGACGACGCCGAGCGCCGGCAGCAGCATCGGCGAGCGCACTGGCTGGATCGCCGAATCCGTGGGCCGCTGCCACATCGACCGCAGCGTCGGCACGCCGCCCGGGACGATCAGCACCCCGAGCCAGAGCCCCGCGAGCAGCCCGCCGACGTGCGCGGCATTGTCGATGAGTCCGCCGAGCGCGAATCCGAACGCCAGGTTGATGAGGATCAGCATGCCGATCTGGCTCACGAGCGACCGGCCGCGCCGATCGAGGACCGGGTTGTGCGTCCGCGACGCCGCGAGCAGCACGCCGAACAGCCCGAAGATCGCCCCCGACGCGCCGACCGAGACGTCGCCTCCACCGAAGACGAAGCTCGCCACGGAGCCCGCCGCGGCGCACAGCAGGTAGAAGGCGAGGAAGAGCCGCGAGCCGTAGATCTGCTCGACGATCGGTCCGCACAGGTAGAGGGCATACATGTTGAAGAAGAGGTGGAGCGGGCCGCCGTGGACGAGCGTGACCGACCACAGCCGGTAGTACTCACCGGCTGCGACGGCGGTCTTGTCGAGAGCCAGCATCTCGAAGAGGAACTCGCCACCGACGGATTCCGCCGCCAGCGACGTGACCACCGTCAAGCCGATGACGATCCACGACAGCGGCAACGCCGGTCCCGAACCGCGCGCCCTGGCGAAGTAGCGACGCGACGCGCCCGTGTTCCCGGTCTCCTTCGCCAGCCAGCCGAGCCGACTGGCGATCTCGGCCTTGTCCTGCGCCGGCGCGCGCCGGTCGGCCTCGCGATAGGCCTTGACCGCGCCCTGGAGGTCGCCGTCGCGGACACGAGCCGCCGCGACGTTCCGCCAGGCGTGGTAGGTCGAGGGGGTCTCGGGCAGCTCGAGGATCGCCTCCCACGTCGCGATCGCCGACTCCTCGTCGTCGGTCCGGTAGCGCGCCTCGGCGAGGCCGAGCAGGGCCGCCGCCGTGACCGTCGGATCGTCGAACCCGACGACGCGGCGGTAGAGGACGCCGGCGTCGCGGTAGTCGCCGGCCTGGAGCAGCTCCCCGGCCCGGTCGAGCAGCGCCCGGGCCGCCTCCCGCGTCAGCGGGCCGTCGGCGGGGACGTCCGGGGGGAGTGGCGGCGTCGCCTGGGCCGTGGCGGGATCCAACGACCCGTCGGCCGTCGCGGGATCCTCCGGCCGGCGGCGGGGGTCGTCCATCGATCCGACTCTACTAGACTTCCGCCGATGCTCGCCCCGTCCAGCGGTACCGGTTCCAGCTGACCGTGTGCGGCCGATTCACGCAGGAGCGACCGACCTCCGAGCTCGCCGAGATCTTCGACGCCGAGGAGCTGGCGCCCAACGAGGGCGGCCACTTCAACGTCGCTCCAACCGACGAAGCTGCGGTCGTTGTCCAGCGCGAGGAACGTCGAGCGATCACGCGGTACCGCTGGGGTCTCGTCCCGCACTGGGCCGAGGAGCCGCGCATCGCCGGCCGCACGTTCAATGCCCGGCTCGAGACCGTCGATTCGCTGCCGGCGTTCCGCGCCGCGTTCAGGCGGCGCCGCTGCGTCGTCCCGGTCGACTCGTTCTACGAGTGGCGCCGGGAGAACGACGTCCGCCAGCCGTACCGGATCGCCGCCGCGGACGGCTCGCCGCTCGCGCTCGCCGGGCTATGGGCCGGCTGGCGAGAGCCCGAGACCGAGGCAATCCGGCGGACCTTCACGATCGTCACGACGCGAGCCGCCGGACCGATCACGGAGCTGCACGACCGGATGCCGGTGATGCTCGGCGCGGAGTCGTGGCGGGCCTGGATCGATCCGCGCGGCCGCGATCCCGGCGAGCTCCGCGCAATCCTCGAGGCGTCCGAGCCGCCCGCCCTCGAGATCTACCCCGTCGTCCGGCTCGTGAACAACGTCCGCAACGACGGACCCGAGCTCGCCGAGCGTCTCGTCCCGGCCTGACGCTCAGCCTGACGCACGAGTCAGGCCAAGCTTCGCCTCGAGCTCGTCGAACGCGGCCTCGACCGGCGTGCCGCGATCGATCGCCGCCGCGAGCTCGCCGAGCATCGACGCGAAGGCGCCCTCAGGGTCTCCCGGTGGGGCCTCGAGGACGATCGACGTCGGCGGCAGCTCGACCGAACCGGCACCGGCCGATGCGCTCACGACGACGACCAGCGCCGCGCCCACCCACGATGCCGCATCGGCCACGACCTTGAGCGTCGCCGCCGGCTGCGGCTCGGCGACGACGATGACGCCGTACTCCGGCAGGTAACGCAGAGCCAGCTCGACATCCGCCGCCTCGAGGATCGGCGCGGCAACGGTGGAGGTCGGCGGCGCATCCGCGGCCGCCTCATCGCCGAGCAGCGCCTCGTCGCGGTCGTCCGGACCCGTGACCGTGGGCGTCGCGTTGACCGCGTCTCGCAGCAGCGCAACGTGGCCTACGCCGGCCCGCGCGAGCGCGAGCATGAGCGCGTCGCCGGCGTCGTCCTCGCCGGCCTTGCCGATCAGCTCGACGCGAGACCCGGCACGAGCCGCGGCGACCGCGGCGCATGCGGCGGTGCCGGCCGGGCTTCCGTCGCTTGCGCCCGGCCGCCAGGCAGGCGCACCGATGACGACGATCACGCCCGCAGCGTAGCGGGATCAGCCCGGGCCGGGACCGCCGTGATCGCCCGGCCGCGGCGTCTTCGTCTCGTCGGCCTCTTCCGTGCCCGTCGGCTCCGGGGTCTCGGTGGGCTCCGCGGTCGGCGTCCGGCGCGGCGTTCGCGTCGGCGTCGGAATCGTGCTCGGCGTCAGCGTCGGGGTCGGGCTCGAGGTCGCGCTGGGCGTGGGACTGGGGCTCGGCGACGAGAGGCTCGACGTTGGCGTCGGGGTCGGCGTCGGCGACAGCGACGGGATCGTCGGGACGACGCCGTCATCGGGGGTCAGGAGGTTGATCGCGCCGACCGCAGCCGCGCCGCCCAGCGACCCGAGGGCAACGATGCTGACCAGCACGATCGCGAGCGCCTGGACTCGAACGGCGAGGGGGCGACCACCGGAGAAGGCGACCCGCCACGCGTCGACGACCCCGGCGACGACGCCCGCGAGGCGGCCCTGTCGAGCGGCATCGCCGATGGCGACGGCGGGCTGCGGCCGCGGCTCCGTGGCAATCGCGCCCATGACCCGGCTCGTGAAGTCGGCGGAGGGGTCGACCCGCTCCGCGGCCGCGAACGATTCCAGCCGGCGGCCGGCGCGCAGCGACCCGGCGATCTCGGGGGCATCCGCATTCGCGGGCAGCTCGTCGAGCCCGAACCCCGAGCGGAAGTCCGTCATGCCTCACCCCCGGCTCGCTCGAGCTCCAATCGCAGTCGCTGCAGGCCCCGATGGAGATGGGTCTTCACGGTGTTGAGCGGCCGGCCCGTGGCGATCGCGATCTCCTGGAGCGACTGCTCGGCGAAAAAGCGCAGGACGACGACCTCGCGGTACGGCTCGTCGAGGCCGGTCACCGCCGCCCGGATCGCGGCGGAGCCCTCCGCACGGAGGGCGAGCGCCGCGGGATCGGCGACCGCGTGGGTGGGTGTGTCTGCGCGGAGCTCGGCGAGCCCCGTCGGATCGATCCACGTGACCGTTCGACGCTTGCCCGCGTGGCGGATCGCCAGGCGCACCGCGATCCGGGCGACCCACGCCCCGAACGTGCCGTCGCCCCGCCACGAAGCGAGCGAGCGATAGGCGGTCACGAAGGCCTCCTGGGCGACGTCCTCGGCTTCGTGTCGATCGCCGAGGATCCGGTGGCAGGCACGGACGAGCGTCCCGCTCTCCCGCTCGACGAGGATCCCGAACGCCTCGCGGTCACCGGCCAGGACAGCCGCAACCACGGAGCGTTCGTCGAACGCTTCGGCGAGGGGCTCGGCTCGCTGGCTGATCGCGACGTCGATGATGGGTGTCCCGTAGGAAGGATCGGCGGCGACGGCTCGCTGGATTGCCGTCGCCGCCATGGTCCCCTCGCTCGCCGACCGCGGTCACCGGCCATTCGGCTCCCCGCGGTCGGGACCGGGGGGTCAGTCGTCGCTGCCGCCCGGCCCGGAGTCGTCGTCATCCCCGCTACCGGGACCCGAGTGGTCCTCGTCGGCGTCATCGGCGTTCCCGGGGCCCGAGTTGTCGTCGTCCTCGTCGGCGTCCTCGTCCTCGTCGGCGACGCGGTCGTCGGCGTCCTCGGTGGCCTCCGCCGTCGGCTCTTCGGTCGCTTCCGCGGTCGGCTCTTCGGTCGCCTCGGCGGCTGCCTCATCGGTCGGCTCGGCCGTTGCCTCATCGGTGGGCTCGGCCGTGGGGTCGTCCGTCGGCGCGCTCGTCGGCTCGTCCGTGAACTCCGGCGTCGACGTCGACCCGGCAGCGCCACCCGGGCCACCGGCGAGGACGCTCACTCCCAGGGCGCCACCGGCCAGAAGGAACACGGCCATGAGCGCCACCGACAAGCCGCGGGCGAAACGGTTCTGCTGCTGCATCGTGGGTCTCCTCGGCGCGGCCACCCTGGCCGCCATACACCCCTCCGAGGCAGCCCGCCGGCGAAAAGTTTCAACGTTCGGCCCCCCGATCGGAGGCGACGCGGCCTACTCGCGGGCCTCGATCGAGCCGGCCTCGAGGCGAACCAGCTCGGGGAAGGTCGCGACGACGTAGCCGACGACGAGCAGGGTCGCGACGCCGCCGCCGGCCAGCGCCCAGGGCGGGCCGAACCGCTCCGCAACGATGCCGGCGAAGAGGTTGCCGAACGGGATGACCCCGAGGGACGCGAGCACGTAGATCGACGACACGCGGCCACGCAGCCGGGCCGGCACCAGCATCTGGATGAGCGTGCTCGTCGTCGTGTAGTACGCGACCTGTGACGCCCCGAGCACCGCGAGCGCGACCAGCGAGAGTGGCACCCAGCGCGAGACGGCGAACCCGACAAGCGAGGTCGACACAAGCGTCAGCCCGGCGATGAGCAGGCGGCCGCTCCCACCCGACGGCCGCAGCACCGCCACGGAGAGCGCGCCGCTGAGCGCGCCGACCCCGATCGCCGCGGTCAGCAACCCGAGCCCGGGCGCACCGATCTGGAGGATGTCGCGGGCGTACACCGGCATGAGCGGCATGTAGTTCAGGATGAAGAGCGCCGGCGCGACGGCGAGGAGCACGAGGACGCGGATCGTCCGATCCCGCCGCAGATGCGCGATGCCCGCCCAGAGGTTCGCCCAGACGGAGGCCTCGGCGCGGGCCAGCTCCGAGGCCGGCCCGATCCGGATCGTGGCGAGCACGACGGCGACGATGAGGAGCGCGGCGGCATTCGCCCAGAAGGCGAGCGCGAGCCCGCCGGCGGCGATCGCGGCGCCGGCCGCCGTCGGGCCGATGATGCGGCCGAGGTTGAACTGGGCCGAGTTGAGCGCGACCGCGTTGCCGATCGCCGGGCGGGGAACGATCGTCGAGACGACCGCGGTGAAGGCCGGCATCGCCAGCGCGCCGACGGCGCCGCCGAGGCCGGCGATGACGAGCACGTGCCAGAACGCGACGACGCCCGTCATCGTCAACACGGCGAGGAGCGCGGCGAGGACCGCTGCGGCGAGCTGCGTCGCGACCAGGAGCCGGCGTCGATCGATCTGGTCGGCCAGGACGCCGGCGAAGAGCGAGAGGAAGAGCGTCGGCGAGTTGGCGACCGCGCTCGTCAGGCCGAGAAGGCCCGGCGAGTTCGTCAGCTCGAAGACGAGCCAGCCCTGAGCGGTGCCCTGCATCCATGCGCCCAACGTGCCGATGAGTGCGCCGACGATGAACCGTCGGTAGGCGGGCGACGCGAGCGCCGGCAGGCGTGACTCGACGAGGCCGGTTCGGCGGGAGATGGCCGGCGACGTGGAGTCCGCCGGCGGGGCGCCACGCTCAGTGGCCGTCGCCCGCCTCGTCGCGCGTGTCGGCCGGGGTGGGCTCCTCGGCCGAACCCTCCGGCGGTTCCTCGGCGCCCTCCGTCGGACCGGTGTGCGTCCGGCCGTCGACCGGGCCGAGCTCCGCGTCGACACCGTCGGCCGGTCCCACGGCGAGCGGCGCGTCGTCTCGCTCGACGGCAACCGGGCCGAACCCGGCGGCCTCGAGGTCGCGGCCGATGATGTCGACGTCGCCGACGAGGACGATCGCCGCGCGATCCGGATCGAGTCGCTCGCGCGCGGCCTTCTCGATGTCCTCGCGGGTGACCGCCTCGATCGCTTCGCGGTAGCGGACCAGCTCCTCGTCCGGCAGGTCATGGACGACGAGGCCGGACAGCGCGCCAACGACGGCGCCCGGGGTCTCGAAGCGAAGCGGAAACACCCCGACCAGGAAGTCGCGGGCGGCGCGGAGCTCGTCCTCGCCGACCGGCGCCTCGCGGATCCGCGCGATCTCGCCGAGCGTGTCGGCGATCGCGGGGATCGTCGCCTCGGTGTTGACGGCGGCCCGGGCGGTGAACGGTCCGGCCGCGCGACGGGCCTCGAAGCCGGCGTGTGCGCCGTACGTGTACCCCTTCTCCTCGCGGAGCTTCATGTTGAGCCGCGAGTTGAAGAGGCCGCCGAGGATCGCGCCCATGACCGACAGCGCGTGGTAGTCCGGGACCCGCCGCGGCACGCCACGATGCCCGATCCGGATCTCCGTCTGGACCGCCCCGGGCCGGTGAATGACGCGGACGCGGCGCGTCGCCACGGCCGTCCGGTCGACGAGCGCACCCCGCTGGCGCGCGCCGTCTTCCGCGCGCCAGCCGCCGAAGAGCCGTTCCGCGATGACCGGAACGTCGAGGCCGGCGAGGTCGCCGGCCACGATGAGCGTGCTCCGCGCCGGATCGACGCCACGGGCGTACGCCTTGCGAAGGGCCGGCGCGTCGAGTCGGGCGACCGTCTCCTTGAGGCCGCCGGCCGGCCGGTGGTATGGCGATTCGCTGACGTAGACCGTCTCGCTGAACGCCTCGTCGGCGCGGCGTCGCGGATCCGCCCGCGCCTGCAGGATGTCGTTGAGGCGCTCGTCCCGCAGTCGCTCGACCTCGGCCTCGGGAAACGTCGGGTGGGCCGTCATCTCGGCGAGCAGCTCGAGGGCCGGCTCCAATCGCGCCGCCGGCACGTCGATGCCGGCCGAGGTCGCGTCCCAACCCGCCTCGGCGTGGAGCGACGCGCCGAGGCGCTCGGAGGCCTCGACGAGCTGGATCGCGTCGTACCGCTCGGTGCCCTCGGACAGCGCGCGCGCCGCGAGCACCGTCGCGCCCGAGTCGCGGGCCGGCTCATCGGCCGCGCCGTTGAGCATGACGAGCGACGCGGTCACGAGCGGTCGACCCGTCAGGTGGACCGTGATGAGCCGGAGGCCGTTGGCCAGCCGGCCGCGCTCGAACGCGGGGAACTCGTACGGTCGTGGGGTTCCGGGGACCGGCCGCTCCGCGACGACGGTGGTCATGCGGCGACCTCCTCGTCGAGCGCCTCGCGCTCCTCGTGGCCTTCCTCGACCGCCGCGGTCTCGGCCGGGGGCTGCTCCGGGAGATACGTCAGGACGACGCGGTTGTCGCGGCGAAGCACCTCGCCGGACACGGCGCGGATCGATTCGGGCGTCACGGCCAGGTAGCGCCCCAGCATCCGGTTGACGAGGTCAGGGTCGTCGAAGAGCGTCGCGTACATCGCGAGGCGGTCGGCCCGCTCCTCCACCCGCTGGAGCGCGCCGAGCTCGTCGGCCTCGACCAGCGCCTTCGCCCGCGCCAGCTCGTCGTCGGAGACGAGCTCGCGGCCGAGCTTGTGGATCTCCTCCTCGAAGGCCGATTCGACACGGGCGACGTCGACGCCGGGCCGAACGGTCGCCCAGCCCGCCGTCACCGAGGCGCCGCCGACGAACCCGAGCGTGAACAGCGCGACGTCCTGCGCGATCCGCTCGTCGCGAACGAGTCGTCGATGGAGCCGGCTGCCCTTGCCGCCGGCGAGGATCTGGCCGGCGACATCGAGCGCGTCCACGCGGCGATCGCCGAACGGCGGGGCGCGGAAGCCGAAGTAGATCCGCGGCAGGGGCACGCGATCCATGACGGTCTCGCGGCGCTCCCCGCCGAGGGTCGGTGGGAGCGACAGGTCGCCGAGCGCGGGGATGTTCGGGTTGGCGGGAATGCCACCGAAGTAGCGGTCGGCCCACGCGCGCACCTGCTTCGCGTCGACGTCGCCGACCACCGCGAGCACGGCGTTGTTCGGCGCGTACCACGTCCGGAAGAATCCCTGGACGTCCTCGAGCGACGCGGCGTCGAGATCCTCCATCGAGCCGATCGTCGTGTGATGGTACGGGTGCTCCGGCGGGAACAGGTGCTCCTGGAGCTTCTCGTTCCACGAGCCGTACGGGCGGTTGTCGTACGACCAGCGCTTCTCGTTCTTCACGACCTCGCGCTGGTTGTCGAGGTTCTCCTGCGACAGCGCGTCGAGCAGGGTCCCCATCCGGTCCGCCTCGAGCCACAGGGCGAGCTCCACCTGGTGCGACGGCACGGTCTCGAAGTAGTTCGTCCGATCGAGCCACGTCGTCCCGTTCATCGTCCCGCCGGCGGCCTGGATGAGCGCGATGTGCTCGGCCTTGCCGACGTTCTTCGAGCCCTGGAACATCACGTGCTCGAAGAGGTGCGCGAAGCCGGTCTTGCCCTCGACCTCGTGCTTCGAGCCGACGTCGTACCAGATGTTCACCGCCGCGACGGGCGCGAGGTGATCCTCGGCGACGATCAGGCGGAGCCCGTTCGAGAGGCGCTCGTCGGTGAAGGTCACGACCGGCGTCGACATGGGCTGCACCAGGGATGTGGGGAGTCGGTGGTGTGCCGTGGAAGTGGGCGCCATTGTAGGCGAGGCCGCGTTTCGCGCCCCCGGCGAGCCGCCCCAGCACCGCGCCTCGGCACCGCGCCGAGCACCACCCGAATTGCCAGATATGCATCCCGGGAGTCTTGGGCGAGCGACTCCTCCCGTGGCGCCGCTTCGTATGCACGCTCACGCATGAATCGGCCGCTGCGGGCCGGCTGCGGACCCGTCGCGAGGCCCGTGCCCCGCCTGGCAACCCACGGGCGCATGAATGGCAATCCCGGGCGGGTCCGAGCCCGCCGGGCGGGTCCGAGCCCGCCGGGCGGGCCCGAGCCCGGCCAGGCGCCTCTTGACACCCCTCCAGGCGGCTGTTAGATTTCCATCTAACATCAGTTAGGGAGTCACCACGAAAACCATGGCTGCCCGTCCCACGACCGCTCGCCGCCGCGCGCCGGACCGTCCGGCCCCGGCCCTGCCTCGCGCGGCGGTCCGGACGTTCTCCGGGGCCGAGTACGCGATCGAGTGGGACGTCCGCCCGGTCTTCGACTTCCTCTTCAGCCTCTCCGAGGACGCAGGGTCGACGGACGATCTCCCCGCCGCCGACCGCACGTGGCTGGCCGATGCCCGCGCCTCCCTCCCACAGGACGTCCGGGCGTCGGTCAGCCGGCTCTTCGAGCACGAGGTCGCGGTCCAGGTGGCGACGTTCGCCGTCGAGCAGCCCGACCTCCGGACGCCGCGCCAGTTCGTCGACGCGCTCGAGAAGGCCGAGCCGCGCGAGATCGTGCGCGCCGTTCTCTGCGAGGCCTTCATGAGCCCGGGCATGCCGGACCTGCTCGAGCGGGCGATCGGCGGCGACGAGACCGTTCTTGCCCAGGTCAACGAGACCCTGCCCGACTGGCACAAGGAAGAGCGGCTCCAGATGCTGCGCGATCCGGCCGGTACGCAGCGCGAGATCGTGGCCGGCCTGCGCGCCTGGCTCGAGCAGTTCGAGCCGATCGCCGATCGCGTCACGGCAATGCTCGAGCGCGACCACGCGCTGCGCGCGGCGGATCGTTCGACGCTGGCGCCGGCCGATCTCATCGAGCGGACGACGAACGGCATCCGCTGGCTCGGGGAGCCGGGTGTGCGCCGCGTCATCCTCGCGCCGTCGTACTTCTCGAGGCCCTACAACTTCCTGCTCGGCGGACCGGACTGGCGGTTCTTCGGGTACCCGATCGCCGACGAGGCGCTCGACGGGATCGATCCGCTGCTCCCACCGCCGGCCGTCGTCCGGCTGCACCGCGCCCTGGGCGACGAGACACGGATGAAGATTCTCAAGCTCCTTGCCGGACGCGACCTCTACCTCACCGAGATCGCGCAGCAGCTGGACCTCTCGAAGCCAACGATCAAGCATCATCTCGCCCTCCTGCGCGCGGCAGGTCTCGTGACCGTCGCCGAGGCGGGCACGGTCATGTACTACAGCCTCCGCCGCCAGCGCCTCGACGACGCGTCGATCGAGCTCAAGCGGTTCCTGATCGACCAGGGCATCAGCCACTAGAGCGACCGGGGCCGCGCATCGCGCGGCCCATTTGCAGGGCATTGAGTTAGATCGATGGCTAACACGAGGGAGATACGAACCATGAACACGACACCGCAGGAGATCATCGTCACGGCCCGTATCGCCGCCCTTCGCGCCGAGGCGGCGGCCAATCGGGCGGCCAAGGCCCGCGCTCCCGGCGGACACCGGACACCGTTCCGGACGGTGCTCGGGCACCGGCTCATCGTCCTCGGCGCCGCCGTCGCGTCGGTCCGCGTCGTCGACGACCCGTGCGGCGACACCGTCGCAGCCCAGCGGGCGTGACGGGATGCGCGTCGGGCTGCAGCTTCCGTCGTTCAGCTGGCCCGGCGGGGCGGGAGCGATCGCTCCCCGCCTGACCGAGATCGCCCAGGCCGCCGAGTCGAACGGCTTCGCGAGCCTGTGGGTGATGGACCACTTCTTCCAGCTTCCGCCGGGCACCGGCTGGAACGGCCCCGACGAGCCGATGCTCGAGGCCTACACGACGCTCGGCTACCTCGCCCGGGCCACGGAGCGGATCGCCCTCGGGCCGCTCGTCGCCGGCGTCCACTTCCGCCATCCGGGCCTGCTTCTCAAGACGGCAACCACGCTCGACGTCCTTGCCGGCGGCCGGACGTACTTCGGGATCGGCGCCGGCTGGTATGAGCGGGAGGCCCGTGGCCTCGGCGTGCCGTGGCCGTCGCGACGCGAGCGCTTCGACACACTCGAGGACACCCTCCGGCTCGCGCAGCAGCTGTGGTCCGGAGATCGCAGGCCCTTCGAGGGCACGCATGTCCGGCTGGCCGAGCCGATCCTCAACCCGATGCCGGTCGCGAAGCCGCGGCCGAGGATCATGGTCGGCGGCGGAGGGGAGCGACGGACCCTGGGGCTCGTCGCGCAATACGCGGACGCCTGCAACATCCTCGTCCCCGATCCCGGCGAGAGCCGGCACAAGCTCGAGGTCCTGCGCCGCCACTGCGACGAGATCGGCCGTCCGTTCGACGAGATCGAGAAGACGTCGCTGCTCGAGATCGACCTTCGCCGCGAGACGCCCGCCGAGGTCGTCGGCCGACTTCGCGAGCAGGCCCGCGAGGGCATCGAGCACGTGGTCGTCAACATGCCGGACGCCCACCTCATCGACCGGGTCGAAACCGTCGGTCGAGCGGTCATCCCCGAGCTCGAAGGAGCTGCCGCGGGCCGCGGCTGAGGCGCGGTCGCGCGCCGCTGACTACACTCCGAGCGATGTCCGTCACGTCGCCCCGGCGAGCCTCCTCCCGGGCCGCCCTCCTCGCGGTCGCCCTCCTGCTCCTCGCCGCGCTTCCGGCCGCCGCCCACGCCGAGCTCGTCTCGGCCGACCCCGCCAACGGCGCCACCGTCCAGGGTCCGTTCGATCGCCCCATCGTCCTGACCTTCAGCGAGGACCTCGCGTCCGGCAGCAAGGCCGATCTCAAGGCCGCCGACGGCAAGACGCTCGACTCCGCGGCGGTCGCCGGAAGACGGATGACGATCACGCTCGCCTCGCCGCTCGACGCCGGGACGTACACGATCCAGTGGACCTCGGTCGCCGACGACGGCCACGTCGAGCGCGGTGCGGTGACGTTCACGGTCACGCCGCCGCCCCCAACGCCGATCCCGACCCCATCCGCCACGGCCGCGCCAACGCCGACCGCGAGTCCCACGCCAATGCCGTCCCCCACCCCGTCCGGCGGCGGCGGCACCCCGGCCGGAGGCACGGCGGATGTCCTCCTGCCGCTGCTCGGCGTCGTCATCGCCGTCGCCGCCCTCGGAGCCTTCCTGCTCCGCCGTCGATCCGCTCGGCG
This sequence comes from Candidatus Limnocylindrales bacterium, assembly GCA_036556145.1. Classification (GTDB taxonomy): domain Bacteria; phylum Chloroflexota; class Limnocylindria; order Limnocylindrales; family CSP1-4; genus JACDAV01. Next base: position 25,997 of record DATBKB010000027.1, read on the forward strand.
ATGACGCGGGCGGCGCGTCGGCTCGTTGCCGCCGCCATCGCCGCGGTCATCGGTCTCGCAGTGCCGCCCGTCGCACTCGGCCACTCGCTCGAGGGTGCGTACCAGAGCCCGCTCCCGCTCATCGTCTACCTCGTCGGCGCGGGTCTCGCCGTCGCGCTGTCCTTTGCGTTCGTCCTGCTGCGTGACCTGCGCGCCGATCCGCCACCGGTGGACGCCCCCGCGCGATTCCCGCCCCGACCGCTGCGACTCGCGCTCCGCGGGATCGGCCTCGTCGGGTGGCTCTGGATCCTCGTCCAGGGTGTCGCGGGCGGTTCCTCGGACGCAGACGTCGCGTCGCTCTTCGTCTGGGTCTACACGTGGGTCGGCGTCGCCATCGTGTCGGCGCTGCTCTTCCCGATCTGGCATTGGCTCGACCCGTTCTCGACGCTCCACGACCTCGGCGCGCGCGCGCTGGCCGGACTCGGCGTCAAGGGCTGGGAGCCGGCCGACTACCCCGCCTGGGTCGGGCGCTGGCCGGCGATCGGCGGCTTCGCCTTCATCGTCTGGCTCGAGCTGGTCCTCAGGGGCGGCTTCGGCCGGACGCTCTTCATCTGCGTCGTCGCCTACACGGCGTTCACGCTCGCGATGATGGCCCAGTTCGGGCGCGACACGTGGCGCGCGAACGGGGAGACGCTCACCGTCTGGTTCCGGCTGCTGAACCGGCTCGCGATCTTCGGCCTCGCCGACGAGCGCGGCCGCGTCCGGCGGCGGTCCTTCGCGAGCGGACTCCTCGAGGGCGGCTGGACGCGCGCGGACGTCGTCCTCGTTGCCCTCGGCGTCGGGTCGATCCTGTTCGACGGCCTCTCGCAGACCACGCCGTGGTTCCAGATCTTCGGCGCGCCCGGTCCGCCGATCGTCACGGTCCAGCTCGCGGCGTTTCTCGCGCTCGTCGCGGCGGCGGCGCTGGCGGTGTCACGCCTCGTCGGCGTGGCGGCGACGGGCGCGGGGCTGTTGCCGATCGCGCTCGGGTACCTCGTCGCCCACTACTTCACCTACCTCGTCGTCGACGGCCAGCGGATCCTCATCGCGATCTCCGACCCGCTCCAGACCGGCGCCGACATCTTCGGCACAGCGTTCCACCAACCGTCCGCGGCATTCCTCGCGCCGGGGCTCATCTGGACGATCCAGATCATCGCCGTCGTCGGTGGGCACATGATCGGCGCGTGGGGCGGCCACGTCGTCGCGGCGCGGACGGCCGGCTTCGACCGCGCGGCGCTGCGGTCCGTTCGATGGCGGCAGCTGCCGCTCGCGGCGGTGATGGTCGGGCTGACGACGCTGACGCTGTGGTCGCTCGGCCAGACCATCGTGCCGCCGCCGGAAAGCGCCGCGTCGGCGACCGTGACGACTCGACGCTGACGCGCCCGCGCGAGCTTCACCAGGGCGCCTGGTGCACCGGCTGAGGCTCAGACCTCGACCGGCATCCTCGCGCCTGACGGCACCCAGTCGCCAAGCGGGCGGACGTCGGCAATGCGCGACGCGATCGAGGGGTCGAGCGCTTCGGCGGCGGCGATCGCGGTCTCGATCGCGGTCAGGCAGAGGATGCCCTCCGCGGTCGCGGCGTGGCGGATCTCGGCGGCGTCCCGGACCGGCCCGGAGCGCGGCGTCGGCGTGTTGACGACGAACCGGACCTCGCCCGAGGCGATGAGATCGAGGATCGCGACCTCGCCGCGCGACTCCCCGGTGGCATCGCCGAGCTTCGCGACCGGCCGCGACTCGAACCCGGCCTGGGCAAGCGCGGCCCGGGTCCCGGGCGTCGCCGCCAGCTTGTAGCCCGCGGCGGTCAGCGCCGCACCCAGCCGGGGCAGCAGCTCCTTGTCTCGATCGGCGATCGTGAGGAGCGCGAGTGGCGCGTCGTCGGGAGCCGGCCGGGGAGGAACGAGCGACGCGGCGACGAGGGCCTTCGCCAACGCCACGCGAACCTCGCCGCCGAGGCCGATGACCTCGCCCGTGGACTGCATCCCCGGCCCGACCGATGGGTCGACGCCGCGCAGCTTCGCCGTCGAGAACGCCGGCGCCTTGACGGCAATGAACGCGGGCGCTCGCAGCAGTCCCCCACTCCAGCCGAGCTCCTCGAGTGTCGCCCCGAGCGCGATGCGGACCGCGAGTTCGACCATCGGCACGCCGGTGACCTTGGACATGAACGGCACCGTGCGCGACGCGCGGGGATTGACCTCGATGAGGTACACGCCATCGTCGCGGACGATGAACTGCGCGTTGACGAGTCCCTTCGCGCCGAGCGCGCGGACGACGCGCTCCATGGAGCCGACGATCAGCGCGGTGTCGCCGTCCGAGACCGTCTGCGGCGGGAAGACGCCGACCGAGTCGCCGCTGTGGACGCCGGCCTGCTCGACGTGCTCGAGGAGGCCGGGAATGAGGACCGCGTCGCCGTCGGACACCGCGTCGACGTCGACCTCGACGCCTTCGAGGTAGCGATCGATCCGCACCGGCCGGTCGGGATCGACGACAGTCGCCGCGGCGAGCTGGCGCACGAGATCGTCCGGCGAGTAGCAGAAGTCGATCGCGAGGCCGCCGATGACGAACGACGGACGGACGATGACCGGATAGCCGATTCGCTCGGCAAGGGTCAGCGCCTCCTCGACGCTGTGGGCCATGCCGCCTTCCGGCTGCGGGATCCCCAGCCGGTCGAGGAGCCCGGCGAACCTCGTCCGTTCCTCGGCCTGGTCGATCGCCTCGAGGTCGCTGCCGAGCAGCGGCACGCCGCCTGCGGCGAGCGGCGCCGCGAGGTTCAGCGGCGTCTGGCCGCCGAACGCGACCATCGCCGGAAGCGGGGCGCCGCCATCCGCGGTCTCCGCGTCG